>JBILCE010000199.1:0-2799 GCA_044353305.1 Paenibacillus sp. | reverse complement strand
GCGATGAGAAAAACTTTTTTTACCTTCGGCTTTAAATCTTCACGTGCTTCTTGAATAATGGCAATGGCAACAGCTGGTAGGGCAAACATCATAATCGGATAAAGACCCGTCATATAGATGCCTGCAGTCGAATCTCCAGCAAAAAAACGTGGCAAATCACCGTAAACCATTCGACCATCCGGAAGTTCGAAGCTACCTAATTGAAACCAAAATACGTTGTTCAGAATATGATGTAATCCTGACGGTACAAGCAAACGGTAGGATACCCCATAGAGGAAAGTACCGAACCCATCCAAACTAAGCAATACGTCGCCAAGTAAGCCGAACGCATGCTTCGCATATGAACCAATCGTAACTGCAAGGAACCCAGCCAAGATGGAGAACAACACGACGAAACCCGGAACCAAGCGAGTACCACCAATGAGTTGTATATATTCGGGAAGACGAATATTACGGAACCGAAAGTACGTCCAAGCGGCAACAATCCCGATCACAATGCCCCCGGTCGTGCCTAGATTAATGGGGCTCCCGCTCAGATTGGCAATCGTTTCGGTAAACACAAAATAGCCGATCAGAGCAGATAGACCGGCTGTGCTAGCGTTCTCAGTGAGTCCTAATGCTACCCCGACCGCGAACATAAAGGGCAAATATTGGAAAATAAGGCTGGCTGAGAACGTTAGAATCTCACTGACAGGCTCAAGACCAATCGCATGCCAAGACCAACCACCAAGCCATTGCATGATGGCAGCGACCGGCAAAACCATCATCGGTAACATAAGCGCTCGGCCAAGTTGCTGCAATTTGCCCATCCAGTTCAATACCGCGTACCCCTCTCCCTGAATTCCAAATTCAATATTTAAATGAAATCATTTTTTATTAGGTCGTAAAATCGCGTCTTCTACCTTAATACACCGATCCATCACTACATTTAAGTCGCCTGCCAAGGCGATACGAGCCGATTCATCGCTCCAAATGTCTTGTTGTAACCATAACGTCTTTGCACCAATTTGAACCGCTTCTTGTGCTACTGCAGGTGTATGCTCACTGCGTCGAAAAACATTTACAATATCAACGGGCTCCGGAATATCGGACAACGACGCGTAACATTTCTCACCAAGGATGCTATCCGCATTTGGATTCACAGGAATAATTCGATAACCTCGCTTCTGCATGGCTTCCGCCACCATATGCGACACTTTCTCCGGGTTATCTGATAATCCAACCACAGCCACATTTTGGGCCGATTGAAGAATTTCCAAGATTTGATCACGAGAAGGGTTTTCAAAAGTCATCAGGAGATTCCTCCACTCATTCGGATTAAGAGAGTTGTTAGTGGGTTCCGTCTTCTACAAACTCGATGTCTGCTCCAAGCGCTCGAAGATGGTCAAAATAATGCGGATACGACTTCGCAACATGGTGCGCATCGCGAATCGTCAACCCCTTCTTCGAACGGAGTCCAACCACTGTGAGCGCCATGATGACACGGTGGTCAATGTGTGCATCAATCTCCACGCCGCCCTCCACTCCATCCGGCTTACCATGCACGATAATCTCACTTTGCCGCTCTTCAACATCGGCACCAGCCTTCCGCAACTCCGTTACGAAATCGGTTATTCGATCACATTCTTTATAACGTAAATTTTCGACATTGTAGAATCGGGACGTGCCTTCTGCAAATACAGCCGCCGCAACCATTGCCAACACACCATCGGTGAAATGATCGCCATCGAATTCACCAGCTTTCAAACGCTCGTTGCCACGTACATGGACAACTCCGTTTTCATGCGTGAGATTAACATTCATCGCCTTTAATACATCGACAACTGCTCGTTCACCTTGTCGGCTATTCTCCTCCAGACGTAACACCCGAACGTCCGAATTGGTCACAGCCGCAGCAGCCAAAATGGCAGCAGAGCCCGGATAATCGCCCTGAATGACATAGGTCTTTGCCTCATAACGCTGTCTTCCAGGAATTCGATAATGCATCAAGTCTTCACTTGCTTCAATGCG
Source organism: Paenibacillus sp. (assembly GCA_044353305.1). GTDB lineage: Bacteria > Bacillota > Bacilli > Paenibacillales > NBRC-103111 > JBILCE01. The sequence continues at coordinate 789 of JBILCE010000199.1, read as the reverse complement.
AACGCCTGCTTGTTCGATGACTTCGAGTGTCTGACCCACAATAACTTTGGACTTCAAATCGTGAAGCACCTCTATCTCAGAGTCTTCCTCGAGCAATGGTGTCACGAACAATAACGAGCTCAAAAACTGCGAACTTACATTTCCTGAAACTTGAATTTTGCCGCCTTTCATTTGACCACCATGAATCGTGATTGGAAGTTTGCCCCCATTGTGATCAACATGTACGTTCATTTGTGTTAGTGAATCGATCAAGTCATCATGAGGCCGTTTGCCTAATGATTGGGGATACGTATTGACAAAAGTAACATTCGGACAAAACGCAGCGACCGACATCAGAAAACGAAGTACCGCACCGGCATTACCTACATTGAGTTCCTTCACCGATTTTGGATGGTTGCCGAACCCAACGATTGTCATCTTCTCATCATCTTCTTCTACAATCGCACCCAGGTCACGAATACAACGTCGCATAGCGTCACTATCTTCACTGTGGGCTGGGTAATAAATCGTGCTTGTCCCATCAGCGAGAGCACCAATTAAAAGATAACGCGTAGTATAATTTTTAGAAGAAAGAGCTTGGATTTCGCCTTGCAAACGCGCAGCGGGCTTAACGATGGCTTTCATTCGAGTATTCTCCTTGTTTACCTATTTATGTATTGCCAGTTTATCATATGCGGGCATCATTTGACATCGAAAGCTTTCCTTTTTATCATAAAAACATACTTATACCATTAGGAGGAATCAATTCAATTATGAGTGAAATCGGAAGCATTACCGTCGAACAGTTAA
>JBILCE010000198.1:0-2801 GCA_044353305.1 Paenibacillus sp. | reverse complement strand
CACGGAAAAGTTGCTCCCAAATTTGCGAAAGCCCACCTGCCATCATCATCTGGCGACCTTGGAAATAACCGCGTAGCATCGCAATCACCGGAAATAACAACAACGCAGGGGCGATGGCCCAAATCGCGATTGTCGCATCGGGTAGCTTCGCCCATCGGGCATACAGCGGCGCTAAAACGACAAGTGGCACCGTAATGACAACACCCGCAACAATTGCAAACCGAATCGCCGCTCGAAACAACTGTTCCGCCTCGGATTGACGACCAAGAGCTGTCTTCTCTGCAATTAGTTTGCTAAGTGCGCTCGGTATGCCAGCCGTTGCCAACGGCAGCAGAGTGAGGTATAAGTTGTTCGCAAGTCGGAACAGCGAGTTTCCCTCGTTGCCAAGAATGTGGTATAGCGGCACCTGCTGGGCAATGCCCAGAAACCTAGCGATAAAAGCGGCGACTGCTAGTATGATCGTACCTTTGATTAGCGAGTCTTTTTTGATCAAAACGACGATTCCTCTTTTCCAAGAAAACGGATTAATTTAGCTAGGATAGTTGAAAAATGTGCTTCTTAATCGCAGCCGCCACTCCGTCTTCTTCATTCGTAAACGTCACGTCGTCTGCGACTTGCTTCACTTCTTCCTGCGCATTGCCCATTGCAATACCTAGCCCTACTGCCCGAATAGCTGCGATGTCATTCAAACTATCCCCCATAGCCAAAACCTGATCCATACCAATCCCAAGCAAGCGACAAACTTCCTCAATCCCACTTGCTTTATTGACGCCTCTCGGATTAAGTTCGATATTGGACGGATGTGAATTCGTCACCTCAAACACGTCCCAAGCTTCGAGCTCCTTCCGAATCTTAGCAAGTTTCTTAGCATTCTCGGTGTAAAAGCCGAACTTCAACCATTCTCGTTCAAAAATTCCCGTATCCGTCCAATTATCGCGATTGTGGACACGTTCCGTGTCGTAGGCCCAATACCAGATGTCTTGGTCAATGGCGATTTGACGCATTCGCAGGATATGATCAGCTGGCATCCTATGCCGTACCAACAAGTCGTTGGGTGTAGACCATACTTCGCTGCCATTTACCGTCACGATTGGACCTGTCCAACCCAATTCCTGCGTATATGGGCGCACAGATTGAATACCTCGTCCCGTAGCGAACATCACAGTAACCCCGAATTGCTTAGCTTTCGCCAACCACTTCTGTGTTTCTATTGTTACTTCGCTTCGGTCGTTCAGCACTGTGCCGTCCATGTCAAGCGCGATTAGCTTGTAACGGAGACTTGGAGTCTGTTTAATATCCATGTTTATCTCACTCCTGACAAGATTGCGAACGCCGAACTTGGCCGGTCCATCATGTAAGTCATATGCCACAAGGCAAATATATATACGGTCCAAATACGGCGAGAGTAATCAGCCGAACCGTTTCGATGGCTGGTCACCATACGTTCAATCTCGACCAGATTCAGATACGGTTCAATCCCTGATGCCTTTATTTGTTCCAAAACGAGTACCCCATGCGAGCCCCTGAGCCAATCGCGGAGCGGTACAGGAAACCCAAGTTTAGGACGATTCAAGATAGGGGCGGGAATGATGCCTTCCATCGCTTTACGGAAAATATATTTTGTAGTCCCATGCGAAATGCGATAATCAGCTGGAATACGGCGAGCAACGTCGAATACCACCGTATCTAGAAAAGGCACACGAAGTTCAAGGGAGTGGGCCATCGTCATTTTGTCTGCTTTCATCAAAATATCGCCAGGCATCCACAAGTTCATATCAATATACTGCATCCGCGTCACTTGATCCTGATGTCTCGTTTTCGCATAATAATCGGCAGCAACAGTGAATGGATCCTTATACGTGCGCAGCAGTTCTTGACCCGTGGCTAGTAATGAAGCCTTCATGTCCTCGCTGAATATTTTGGCATTGCCGATAAACCGCTTTTCCAGTGGTGTCGTGCCACGAAGAACATAGTTTCGTCCAGGCAGACCGGCGGGTGTCATATTCGCCACCGCATGAACAAACGCGGCCATTGGACCAGGCATCCAAGTGAGAGGTTTAAGCGCAAGTGGCTCACGATAGATGCGGTAACCTCCGAACAATTCATCGGCGCCTTCCCCAGACAACACCACGGTCACATGCTCTCGCGCCAGCTTCGCCACATGATACAGCGCAATGGCCGATGGATCAGCGATAGGTTCATCTTGATGCCATACCGCATTAGGCAGCACATCAAAAAAATCATTCGCTGTAATCAGCTTCTCATAATGCTCCGTTCCTAGCTCATGTGCGGTTTCACGCGCAATCGGAAGCTCGTTATTGGGCCCCTCAAAACCTACTGAGAACGTACGGAGGGGCTCGATTTGTTTGATGTGCGCTGCAATCGCGGTCGAATCAATACCACTCGAAAGGAAGCAGCCACGTTCAACATCGCTCAAGAGGTGATGCTTGACGGAATCTTTAAGCGCTTCGCGGATCTCTTCCACATAATCGCCGAATGGGCGTCTAACTGGTTCAAACATCGGATCCCAATAGCGATGAATCGACATTCGACCGTCCTCTGTCACTTTCACATAGTGGGCAGGGGGCAACTTGTGAATGCCTTCGAACATCGTATTCGGCTCTGGAACATATTGGAAAGATAAGAACTGTAGTAGGCTCTCTGGTTGAATTGATCGAGTCATGCCATCGGCAACGAGCAAGCTTTTGATCTCTGAAGCAAACCAAAATCTGCCCCCCGATTGCCTATAATAGAAAGGTTTAATACCAAAATGATCACGCGCACCGAATAGCACACGCTTA
>JBILCE010000197.1:0-2810 GCA_044353305.1 Paenibacillus sp. | reverse complement strand
CAAGAGAGGAATTGGAAAATACCATCCGCCGCATTTGTGAACTAGGCACGAAACTAGGCAAGCCTGTCGTTGCAACTGGTAACGTACATTACTTGCATCCTAGACAAAAAATATGTCGCGATATCACCATCCATGGCATTACAGGATTTAGTCCGCTGAAGGATCAACGTAAACCAGACGTTCATTTCCGCACAACAGAAGAAATGTTGCGAGAATTTGCATTTCTGGGTGAGGACAAAGCGAAAGAAGTCGTCATTGCGAATACGAACAAATTGGCCGATGAATTTGAGGAAATCCAACTTTTTCCGAAAAAGTTGTTTTCACCGATTATAGACGGGGCGGAACAAGAGATTGAAGAGAAATGTTACGCTCGAGCTAAGGTGGTTTATGGGGATTCTATCCCTGAACTTATTCGTGAGCGGCTAGAACGTGAATTGAAACCAATTATTGAAAATGGGTTTTCTGCTAATATATTGATTTCAGAACGACTCGTGAAGAAGTCGAATGAAGACGGTTATTTAGTAGGCTCGCGTGGTTCTGTTGGTTCTCTATTTGTGGCTAATATGCTGGGAATATCAGAAGTTAATCCATTACCTCCTCATTATTTTTGTCCAATCTGCACACACAGTGAATTTTTCACAGATGGTTCGATTGGGTCTGGTTTTGACTTACCAGATAAGGAGTGTCCAAAGTGTGGTTCCGAACTGATAGGTGAAGGTCAAGACATCCCTGCGGAGACATTTATGGGCTTTACCGGCGAGAAGGTGCCCGATATCGATTTGAATTTTTCTGGTGAATACCAACCGCATGCTCACAATTACACCAAAGTACTGTTTGGAGAAAAAAATGTATTCCGTGCTGGAACGATAGGAACCGTTGCAGAAAAAACGGCGTTCGGTTTTGTGAAAAAGTATGAGGAAGAATTAGGGAAGTCATTGCGTTTGGCCGAGATTAATCGTTTAGCATTAGGGTGTACAGGCGTTAAGCGAAGTACCGGGCAGCATCCAGGTGGGATCGTTGTTGTTCCTGACTATATTGAAATTGAGGATATCACGCCAGTTCAGTATCCGGCTGATGATAAGGACGCAGAATGGAAGACGACCCATTTTGACTACCATGCCTTCGATGAAAATTTGCTCAAACTTGATATACTTGGACATGATGATCCGACTATGATGAGAATGCTTCAGGACTTAACAGGCGTTGATCCGACTAAAATTAAGATGAACGACTCCAAAACAATGAGTTTATTTAATAGTGTAGAAGCGCTCGGTATTTCGTCGAATCAAATTCGATCGTCTGTAGCCACTTTTGGCATTCCCGAAATGGGTACCAAATTCGTTCGGCAGATGCTTGAGGAGACGAGACCTTCGACGTTCGCCGATTTGCTTCAGATTTCCGGATTGTCTCATGGAACAGGGGTTTGGATAGGCAATGCACAAGAATTGATCCGCAAAAAAATTTGCACAATTAAAACGGTTATCGGATGTCGGGATGACATCATGCTTTATCTCATTTATAAAGCAGGTCTAGATAAGGCGTTAGCATTCAAAATTACGGAAAGCGTGCGTAAAGGTAAAGGGCTCACCGATGAGTGGAAACAAGTCATGAAGCAACATGATGTTCCGGACTGGTATATAGACTCCTGTGAGAAGATTGAATATATGTTTCCACGCGCTCACGCTGCCGCTTATGTTACCTCTGCTGTTAGGTCCGCTTACTTTAAATTGTATTACCCTATTGCTTTTTATTGCACTTATTTTTCAGTTCGCGCTGCTGATTTTGATGTGGACTTATTCAGCAAAGGTTATGATGCTATTATGAAAAAGTTAATTGAAATCGAGGAGAAGGCCTTCCAAGCTACGACGAAAGAAAAGGCAATGATATCCATTCTGGAGATGGGTTTGGAAATGACAGCGCGTGGTTTCCAGTTCAAATCGATCGATTTGTATCGTTCGCAGGCAAATCGCTTCATTATCGATGGCAATAGCCTTATTCCACCGTTCTCGTCCGTACAGGGTATAGGTGAAAATGCGGCTAGACAAATAGAAGTAGCCAGAGAACAAGGTCCATTCTTGTCGATTGAAGATTTTCAATCACGATCGAAAGTTTCAAGGACCGTTATTGAGCTTTTGGCGGGCATGGGATGCTTTCGAGGACTGCCGGAATCGAACCAACTGTCTCTGTTTTAATTGATGTTTTCGTATTGTAACGGTATCTATGTTATGCTATAATGATTTTTGGCAATAATGTTGATACTCGTATGGATTGCAAAGAGTGGGGAAACCCACTCTTTACGTTTTATCTGCTCATAAGAAGGTTTAAATGATTAAGACATAGAGACAATTCTTCGAACAGGAGTGAGATTGTGAGTGCCCAGTTGAAAACTATCATCGAACAGATGCTGCATACGTTTTTGAATGAAAATGGCATTGAGTTAGTTGATGTTGAATACGTCAAGGAAGGAAGTAACTGGTTTTTGCGGGTGTTTGTAGATAAGGAAGGTGGCATCGACATCGATGACTGTGGTCGCGTTAGCGAATTCCTAAGCGTGAAACTTGACGAGACAGACCCGATATCGGGGGCTTACTTTCTTGAAGTTTCTTCACCTGGTGCGGAGAGACCTTTGAAAAAACCAGATGATTACTTAAAAGCTGTTGATAAACAAGTATGTGTTACAACATATGAGCCTTTTGAAGGCTTGAAAGAATTTGAAGGGAAATTAATTTCCTACGACGAGCTTTCTCTTGTTGTTCAAATCGGCAAAAAGAAATATACACTACCAACTGATAAAGTTTCTAGTGCCCGAC
>JBILCE010000196.1:0-2839 GCA_044353305.1 Paenibacillus sp. | reverse complement strand
AACTCCTTGATACCGCAGGTATAAGAGAAACAAACGATGTTGTTGAACGAATTGGTGTTGAGCGTTCCAAGGTTGCTTTATCAGAAGCGGAATTAGTTTTAATTGTGGTTAACGGAAATGAATCGTTGCAATCGGATGAACTAGAATTGATTCAAGCCTGTAAGGATCGAAATAGTATAGTGATTGTGAATAAAAGTGATTTGCTACAAGAGATTGATCTTAGACCAATTTATGAATGGTACCCGGTGGAGCGGGTTGTGAGGTTGTCGGCTCAAAATCACACTGGTCTCGAACATTTGGAAAAAGCGATCACGGCTCTATTTTTTAGTGGTGGAGTAGAATCAGGGGATATGACTTATGTAAGTAACGTTCGACATATACACTTATTAAAGCAGGCGAAGCAATCCCTCGAGGATGCAATTTCAGCTACTGGACAATATGTGCCAATAGACATGATTCAGATTGATATTCGTAACGCATGGGAGAAGCTTGGTGAAGTTATAGGGGACGCTATAGGTGAATCGTTGATTGATGAAATTTTCAGTCGATTTTGTCTAGGGAAATAATGTAATGGAATGGAGGTAATGATGATGGGATATGTGGCCGGTGAGTTTGATGTTATTGTCATCGGGGCTGGTCATGCGGGTTGTGAAGCTGCATTGGCTTCAGCTCGTATGGGTTGTAACACGCTTCTTTTAACGATTAATTTAGATATGGTTGCGTTTATGCCTTGTAATCCTTCAATCGGTGGACCAGCAAAAGGTCATGTTGTGCGTGAGATCGATGCGCTTGGTGGGGAAATGGGCCAAAACATAGATAAAACATACATCCAGATGCGCATGCTTAATACAGGTAAAGGCCCTGCGGTTCATGCATTACGCGCGCAGGCAGATAAATTTTTGTATCAGCATATGATGAAGGAAACCATTGAAAAGCAGGAACATTTAACTCTACGTCAAGGAATGGCAGAAGAGTTGTTGGTTGAGGATGGCGTTTGCAAGGGAGTCGAAACGAAGACAGGTGCGCAGTATATGGCGAAAGCTGTCGTGTTGACGACTGGAACTTATCTGCGCGGAAAAGTGATCATGGGTGAGCTTATGTATGAGAGTGGTCCGAACAATCAACAACCGGCCGTAAAACTTTCCGAAAGCTTACGCAAGTTAGGATTTGAGCTCGTTCGCTTCAAGACAGGTACTCCTCCACGCGTGCATAAAGATACAATTGATTTTACGAAGACGGAGATACAGCCTGGGGATGAGCAACCGAAATTCTTTTCTTTTGAGACAACTAAGGGTGTACCTGATCAATTACCTTGTTGGCTAACTTATACGTCAGAAGAAACTCACAAGATAATTAATGATAATTTATACAGAGCGCCTATGTTTTCTGGTGCGATTGAAGGGACAGGTCCGCGTTATTGCCCATCTATCGAGGATAAAATCGTTCGATTCAGCGATAAGCCAAAACATCAATTGTTCTTGGAGCCAGAGGGTCGAAATACGAAGGAATATTACGTACAAGGTTTGTCTACTAGTATGCCCGAGGAAGTACAACTGCAAATCCTTCGTTCTATTCCTGGATTGGAAAAGGTTGAAATGATGCGAACGGGTTATGCGATCGAGTATGACGCAATGGTACCCACACAATTAAAATTATCATTGGAGACGAAGGCGGTATCTGGGCTTTTTACTGCTGGCCAAATAAATGGTACGTCTGGATATGAAGAGGCAGCGGGACAAGGGATTATTGCAGGTATTAATGCGGCACGAAAGGCGCAAAATCGTGAACCGGTTATTATTGATCGATCTGAGGGTTATATTGGTGTATTGATCGATGATTTGGTCACGAAGGGGACGAATGAGCCTTATCGGTTGCTCACTTCTCGCGCAGAATATAGATTATTATTGCGTCATGACAATGCAGATTTGCGATTAACACCGATTGGTCATGAGATTGGTTTGATTTCTGATGATCGTTATTCTCGCTTTTTGCAGAAAAAAGCGCTTGTGGAACAAGAAATAGATCGTTTGAAAACGACGAAAATACGTCCAGAGGAGTATGTTCAGCAGTTATTACTTTCGGCGGGGTCTGTCGTTCTTGATAATGCTGTACCGTTAATTGCGTTGCTCCGCAGACCTGAAATAACTTACGCACATATTGAAGTCCTGTCACCTACATCTTTTGTTTTGTCAGAAGAGATGAAAGAGCAGGTAGAAATTCAGGTTAAATATGAGGGATATATTGAGAAGCAGCTTACCCAAGTTGATCGTTTGAAGAAGATGGAGCAGAAAAAAATTCCTGACGATATTGAGTATCAAGATATTCATGGATTAGCTACTGAAGCAAAGCAAAAGTTGGCTAAGATTAGACCTATTTCAATAGGACAGGCATCGCGTATTTCGGGGGTAACTCCAGCTGATATTTCGATCCTTTTGGTATATGTGGAACATTACAATAAAGTCATAGCAGCTAGAGGGTAATAAATTATGGATGATACTCAAAAATCATTTGTCTCTTTATTGCAAATGAGAGGGATTGCTTTATCTATTGAGCAGTTGTCTCAATTTGACCAGTACTTTCAATTATTGGTTGAATGGAACAGCAAGATTAACTTAACTGCGATTACAGAGAGGGATGCTGTATATCGTAAGCATTTCTACGACTCCTTATCGTTATCATTTTTCTGTTCTCTCCAGAACATAAATTCAATTGCGGACATTGGCGCAGGAGCAGGATTCCCGAGTATCCCGATCAAGATAATGTTTCCGCATCTTCAGGTAACGATCATAGATTCTTTAAAAAAGAGGATATCGTTTCTTGAACTATTAATTGCTAAGCT
>JBILCE010000195.1:0-2855 GCA_044353305.1 Paenibacillus sp. | reverse complement strand
CAAAGGACTTTTATTCTACCCCGTTCAATATGAAGGCCTGGAATCATCTCCCAATATTTTCTATACAGGGGCTACAACAAACCAACAGATTGTACCCGCAGTCACTTGGTTATTGCAAAACAAAGGAAAGAAGTTTTTCCTGCTAGGTTCTGACTACGTATTCCCTCGTACAGCTAACAAGATCATTAAAGAGCAGTTAAAAGCCGAAGGCGGATCACTTATCGCTGAAGAATATGTACCGCTTGGTCACACCGATTTTAACGCCATCATTGCTAAGATAAAGAAGGAAAAACCAGATGTAATCTTCAACAGCTTAAACGGCGACTCTAACGTAGCATTCTTCAAACAATTGAAAGATGCGGGCATTGGTGCAAAAGACTTAACAACCATGTCAGTATCTATTGCAGAGGAAGAAATTCGTGGTATCGGTGCTCAATACCTAGAGGGTCACTATGCGGTCTGGAACTACTACCAAACGACCGACACGCCAGAGAACAAGAAGTTTGTAGAAGCATACAAAGCGAAATTCGGTAAAGACCGAGTAACCGCTGATCCAATCGAAGCTGCATACATCGCCGTATACCTGTGGGCAGCAGCAGTTGAAAAAGCCGGTTCTACAGATGTAGAGAAAGTGAAAGCAGCGGCGAAAGGAATCGAGTTTAAGGCACCTGGTGGCACAGTTAAGATCGACGGTGATAACCAGCATATTTACAAGACGGTAAGAATTGGTCAAGTGCAAGCAGACGGCATGTTTAAGGAAGTATTTAGCACAGGGACTCCTGTTAAACCAGATCCTTACCTGAAAACATTACCTTGGGGAGCAGCTGTAACTGCGAAATAAATGCAATTTTTTTGAAATGAAATGAGCGTAATCAAACCTAGAGGGCTGCCGAAGGGCAGTCCTCCACACTTTATAAAATGAGAAATGAAAAGCGATGAGATATTTGAGCTATGCTTCGCTAGATGACAAGGAGGAATTGCCCATGAGCTTGCTCCTGCTTCAACTATTTAATGGGATCAGCCTTAGCTCCATCTTATTGTTAATCGCATTAGGACTGTCGATTACGTTTGGACTTATGAATGTAATTAACATGGCCCATGGAGAATTTATAATGGTGGGCGCATATATCACATTCGTTGCACAACAATTTTTCCAGAAATTTATACCTCTCGACTATTTCGGATTATACTATATCATTTCCATCCCCCTAGCTTTTGCCGTGGCATTCGCTCTCGGCTGGATCATGGAAGTGCTCCTTATCCGCCATCTTTACGGAAGGCCTCTCGATAGCCTGCTTGCTACCTGGGGAGTTAGTCTTATTCTCCAACAACTCGCTCGCACGATTTTTGGCGCTCCGAATGTCGCTGTAAAAGCCCCTGCTTGGTTAGATGGGGGTCTCATGGTGACGGCACAATTGACTTTGCCCTACAAACGCATGTTTATCATCTTACTAGCGATAATCTGTATTGCGATTATTTACACCTATCTATACCACTCTGCGGGTGGCAGGAGAACTCGAGCTGTCATGCAGAATCGAAATATGGCAGCATGTCTAGGGATCTCAACACGCAAACTTGATGCACAAGCTTTTGCGTTTGGTTCTGGTATAGCAGGGGTCGCCGGCTGTGCCCTTTCATTAATTGGACCAATCGGGCCCGCAATTGGTACTTATTACATCGTGGATGCGTTTATGGTCGTCGTGCTAGGTGGGATCGGTAAAATTATCGGAGCAGTCGCTGGAGCAGTCGGTATCGGTGTGTTTAATACGGGTTTTGAATATTGGACCAGTGCAACAATCGGAAAAGTTATTGTTTTCACACTCATTATTGCATTCCTACAGTGGAAACCTGCTGGTCTTGTTACCGTCAGGTCGCGCTCACTTGACTAATCTGCCAATCGCGCTTGCGCAATGGAATATAGGAGGTTACCCCTTTGCCCAAACCGATACGATTGAAATTGATTCTTACCGCCGTCATTCTATTAGCTTTCGCCTTAGCACCTCTCCTTCTCTCAGAATTTCGGTTATCGTTACTAGGGAAATTTTTAAGTTTCGCGATTTTGGCTATTGGGCTTGATTTAATTTGGGGCTATGCTGGCATTCTAAGCCTTGGTCATGGTGTTTATTTTGGACTCGGTGCTTATTGTATGGCGATGCATCTGAAATTAGTGTCTTCCAAAGACGGTCTCCCTGATTTCATGTCATGGAGTGGGGTAGAGAAGTTGCCCTGGTTTTGGGTTCCGTTTCACTCGACTGGGATTGCAATTGCACTCGCACTTCTAATTCCAATGTTACTTGCCGCACTGCTAGGTTACTTAACGTTTCGTAGTCGAATTCGTGGCGCCTTCTTTTCCATACTGTCTCAGGCAACCGTAATCGTGTTAACGACCTTGTTTATTGGCCAACAAGGTTATACGGGTGGAACAAATGGGTTAACTAACTTTAGTACATTTGTCGGCATACCATTACGAGACCCTACTACAAAACTTGTTCTATATTACATAACGCTCGGTTTGGTCGTCTTGGTCTTATGGCTTTGTGTGCGTCTCGTGACAAGTCGGTTTGGGAAGACGCTTGTCGCCATTCGCGATTCGGAGAACCGGACTCGATTTCTTGGCTACAATCCCGTCGCCTTCAAAACATTTGCATATAGCATTTCCGCAGGGCTCGCTGGGCTAGCAGGTATTATGTTCGTATTACAAGAAGGAATCATTTCACCAGCACAAATGGGGATCATTCCATCTATTGAGATGGTGCTATGGGTAGCGATTGGTGGCAGAGCTACCTTATATGGGGCTGTGATCGGGACAATTGTTACAAACATAGCGAAAACAGGATTCAGTGAAGCTTATCCAA
>JBILCE010000021.1:0-8796 GCA_044353305.1 Paenibacillus sp. | reverse complement strand
GATGATCAAACTAATAAGCGGGCTATTTAAAATGATGGTGAATATAGTACTTGTGTCCTTGATATCTGTCTATGTGACTTGGGCCGTTGTGGGACTATATATTGACAAACTAACGAAGCAATACAACCTAAACTCTAATATTTCAAAACCGTCTTTTTCGGAAATCGTAAAGACCTTTTCTGATTATGCGAATATATTGGATGTAACACCGTCAAATCAGCCCAATGATTTGGACCACTCCATAACCACTCCCATCGATAAGGCCGCCCCAACACTACCTTCAAACCTTGAAAATGCATTACCCGTAATAAGTCAGTCGACCGAAGCCAGCAAACAGCTAGAAGGAAACGAACGCAGGAAAGATCAATTAGTTATGTCATTGGAGGATTTTTCGAATAAGAAAGAAAAAATGGGACAGGGCGACAAGATGATGGTATTCACCCTTCTCGCAAATCGAATTCCGGAGCGGGAACTGCAACAACTGACTTCTTACATTGAAAATGGAATTAATTTAGAAGAAATGTCTAAAATTGAAGAAATTATTCATAAATATTTAAAACCACAAGAGGTTGATCAACTTCTCTCTATAATAAATAGATATTGATAAAACGCATGACTTTTGGGTATTTCACACCTGTCGACCTTAGTCGACTGGTTGCATCTTACCGTCAAAAAGGTTGAACTTTGGCGTAAAGCTATGGTAAAGTTAGGATACTGTTTATCTGGAAGCATGTTCAATAGAATATGAAACTTCAGTTGATGCAGTTTATACAAAACTATTTTACCTTGCAAGGCAATCAGACGACAAAGGAGATAATCATGCAGGTACGCAAAAGCCTTGATCGGCTTCGCCAGAAAGTTGCTCGTTGGACTAAGATGCAACTTCCTCGAATTCGATCGCTCAGCAAAGCGAGCACGATGAGACTCTTCCAGAATGACATACCTAGGTTAATTAAACACACGACAAGATTACGAATGGCTACCAAGAAGATGTGGGGTAAGTTAACTGCTTGGATGCGGGAGACCTTTATATCTGTGCGTCAACCGGAGTTTCGGGACAAAGTCAAGAGTATTGTCCCTATGTTGCGAAAGAATTCGTTGGTCGCAATTGATGTAAGCTACAACAAAATACGATATATAGGATCACAGATTGTTAAATTCGTTCACGGGTTTATGGTTTGGATTCGCAATCTACCTGTTCGAGAAGGAATTGAATGGGTAAGGTCGTATCGTTTACGTTTACTTTCCGCAGTTAGTGCTATTGGCGTTGCATCAGTTTTGACTGTGGGTGCGAATCAATATGTAAACATCAACACGTTTGATATCTATCATGTAATGGTCGATGGTGTTGAGATGGGTGTAGTCAGTGACCCTCAACTAATTGAAGATATCAAACTCTCGAAATACAGCGAACTAGAGAAGCAATATCCGGATTTAACGATGGTGCTCAATGCATTTGCTGTTACTTTTCGACATGAGAAGGCATTTAAAGCCCAAGCCGATGATGCAGCCGTGCTAGAGAAGATGAACAGTGTCCTAAAGGCGCATCCTGTTGGTGTACAATTAAAAGTTGACGGCAAAGTGATCGGTATTTTGAAAAATAAAGATGTAGCTCAACAAGTGTTAAATCAGATAAAAGACGATTATACTCCTGTAAAAGCAAAAGAAAGCTCATCCAAAACAAGTTTAATGGCCATTACTAAGCAATTGGAAGTTGGCGAATCGAGGCTTGAGAAGGTAGATTTTGTGCAAACCGTTAGCTTGGATTACATTCAAATCAATCCTGAACAGCTTTCAAAGCCAGAGGATGTCCTAAACAAACTAAGAACCGGTGACGTGACCCCCACCAAGTACACAGTAGAGAAAGGCGATTGTGTTGGCTGTATAGCTAAAAAATTTGAACTTCCACGTCAACTAATATACAAGAATAACCCTTGGATTGTTGATGATGTCATAAAAGTAGGCCAAGTGATAGACTTGACCGTTCTCAAGCCGACTTTGTCGGTAAGAACCGTCGAGACGATTATGGAAAACCAAGAAATTCAGTTTGATACGGAATATGTCAAAGATGATAATTTACGTGCGGGTGTCGTACAGGTTGTAACACCTGGGAAGAATGGATTAAAGAAGGTAACCATTCAAGTCACGAAAGTTAATGGATTTATGGAATCCGAGCAGATGCTTGGTGAAGAATTGATTACAGAACCGGTAAAAGCACTTGCTAAGAAAGGTACGAAAATCATTCTTGGTGAAGGTACTGGTAAATTCTCTTGGCCTGTAGTTAGTCCGAGCATTTCCAGTGTATATGGCCAACGATGGGGTCAACTTCACAAAGGCATCGATATTACGTCAGGCAATCGATCAATTTTAACAGCAGATACGGGCAAGATTTCTTATGTAGGATACAAAAGTGACTATGGCAATCATATTATTGTAGATCATCTAAACGGATACCGTAGCCTTTATGGACATTTAAGCTCAATCGGCGTTAAAGTGGGACAAATTGTGGAGAAGGGCGAAAGAATTGGTGTTATGGGCAGCACTGGCGAATCAACGGGCATCCACCTTCACTTCGAAATTATAGTGAACGGTATATCCGAAAATCCGTTAAAATATTTAAACCGATAAGGAATAGAAAGACAAGGTAGTGAGCGATTAGGTTCGCCGCCTTGTCTTTTTTTTGTTACAATAGATGTGTGAGGATTCGAACGTGAGAGAAGGTGTAGCGGATGTTCGGGAAAATATTAGTTGTGGATGACGAACAGCCGATTGCGGACATTTTAAAGTTTAATTTGGAGAAAGAAGGGTATCAGGTCGTTTGTACGCATGATGGTGGAGCGGCCTTGAGTCTTGCTCTCGAAGAGGATTGGGATTTGATTCTGCTCGATTGGATGCTCCCGGTTAAAGATGGAATCGATGTATGCCGGGAAATTCGAGCAAAACGTAATACACCGATTATTATGCTAACGGCCAAAGATAGTGAAATTGACAAAGTTCTTGGACTTGAAATGGGAGCCGATGACTATGTAACAAAACCGTTCGGCACGCGTGAATTATTGGCAAGGGTGAAAGCTCATTTGCGAAGACAAAGCAAACCGGAGACCCCAGATATTTTCAAAGGGTCGGCTTCACAGAGCATACGTGTTCATAAGCTGCTTATCGACGGCGATATGTATATGGTATATAAAGATGAGGTTCCGCTGGATTTGACCCATCGTGAATTTGAACTTGTACAATACATGGCGAAGCATGTAGGGCGGGTCATGACGAGAGAGCATTTGTTACAAGCTGTATGGGGGTACGACTATTTTGGAGATGTGCGGACGGTTGATGTAACGATTCGTCGTCTACGAGAAAAATTAGAAGACGATCCGAGCAAGCCTGAGTATATCACAACAAGACGTGGACTTGGCTACGTAATGAAATTCTCGAAAGCAGGCATTTAGTAAAGAGAAAAGAGGCAGTGCCATGAAAGGCATGCAATTCTTCCGCACGGTTCAACTTAAGTTAATTGTGATATATCTACTGATGATCTTGTTCGCCATGCAGTTAATCGGCGCTTATTTTATGAATACATTAGAGAATTCGGTCATGCGTAACTTTTCCGATTCACTGAATAAAGAGACCAGCCTGCTTGCTGGATATGTAGAAAATTACTTACAAGGTAGTCAAGATGGCAAGGTCTCAGATGTTAAAAAATCATACGATGATTTAAATGTATTTATTAGCAACTGGAATACGATTAGTAATGCTGAAATTCAAGTATTAGATGAAAATGGTCTTATACTTGCTACGTCTCAAAATAATATGCAGGGATTGATTGGCCAAAAGAACACACAAACGGTAGTCAGCCGTGCACTCCAAGGAATTAGAGAGAAAGATAACGAGCGAATCATTATTGATACAGATGGAATTAGAAAAAAAACAGTAGCTATGCCTGTAGGGAGCTCCGGCAAGGTGGTCGGTGTAGTATATGTTCTAGCATCTCTTGAGGATTCCTATAGTATGATACATCGCATCAATAAGATATTTATGTCAGGGACAATATTAGCATTAGTTCTAACAGCGGGGCTTGGCGTTGTGTTGGCGAATACGATTACAAATCCAATTAAGGAGATAACGCGTCAAGCTGCTTCCGTAGCTGAAGGTAATTTTAATCAACAGCTTCAAATTCGAGGATATGATGAGATTGGTCAATTGAGCAGGGCATTTAATTACATGACGTCGAGACTTAAAGAGGCGCTATCGTTAAATGAAGAGGAGCGGGACAAGCTCGCGTCCGTCCTTGCCAACATGAGTGATGGTGTCTTGGCTACAAACGAGAATGGGACCGTTATTCTGATTAACAGAAGAGCTAGGCAGATGTTACAGTTAAAAGAAAAAGATGCGCTCGGGATGGATGTTTTTAAGATATTGGGTATTGAGAGACAAAAGGAACATGAACAATCTGATTCGAACGTTGCAGTAGTGTCCGTCAAACCTGATAATGACGAGGAGTTAAAGTTACGTGTTACGTTCACAGCCATATATCGCCGCGATCGCGGCGGTTCGATAGGAACTGCAGGCGGTACCATTGTCGTGCTTCAAGATGTAACCGAACAAGAAACGTTAGAGCAGGCGCGTCGTGAATTTGTTGCGAATGTCTCGCACGAATTGCGTACTCCATTAACTACGATGAAAAGTTATCTTGAAGCATTGGAGGACGGTGCGATAGAGGACGCACAATTGGCAAGCCGGTTTATAGGGGTTACCCGAAGTGAAACAGAACGGATGATACGACTTGTCTCCGACTTGCTACATCTGTCGAGGTTCGACTCTAAGCAATCTGGAATTGTTCGAGTCTGGACTGACGTTCACGAAATGTTAGAAGAGGTCACAGATCGATTCTCCTTCCAACTGAAGCAACGGCAAATGAGTATCGATGTCGTAATTGAAAATGGCGTAAATAAAGTTTGGATTGATCGGGATAAAATCGACCAAGTACTCGATAATCTTGTATCGAATGCTATCAAATTTACAGCTGATGGTGGCCACATACAAATTCATGTAAGCTCGATCGATCAGGTGTCATTGGAAATATCAGTGAAAGATAATGGAATTGGTATACCAAAGAAAGATTTAAATCGAATTTTTGAGCGGTTTTATCGGGTTGATAAAGCGCGGTCTCGCAACATGGGTGGCACAGGGCTAGGCCTATCTATTGCCCGGGAAATAATTCGCGCGCATAATGGAGAGATCGAAATCGAATCCGAATACAGTCGTGGCACGAAAGTGACGTTTACTCTTCCGATTAACGGGGAAGGGAATGGGGCTTTATGATCGAACGTGTGAAAACGGGAGCATTGATAGTCCTTGTTGTGGTTAGCTTAGTGCAAAGTTACATCCTAGCTTATAGCACGCCAAAATTCGAAAAAGTGACCCAGACGTATTATGTAGAAACGGATCCTAAAGGCACTCAATCTGAGCTTGTCGATCTGATTATGCCAGACCAAATCATTTTACACATGGGTCAAAACACACATACTGTGCTGAGATCAAATGATACATTTTACAATATGATTATGTCACAATTAATCAAAAAACGAACCTTTGAAGGGTTTCGACGTACC
Organism: Paenibacillus sp.; assembly: GCA_044353305.1. Lineage (GTDB taxonomy): Bacteria > Bacillota > Bacilli > Paenibacillales > NBRC-103111 > JBILCE01. Next base: position 3,187 of record JBILCE010000021.1, on the reverse strand, counting down.
ACTAACTCAACAACCAGCCTCAATTGGGAACAAATTCGTAATGAGCAAAAGGGGATCGAAGTTCGGTTCAAGGAAGGCATCCCTATTCAAGTGCTGAAGAGTCTTGTACAAATTAAAGAAGATATGCCTATAGATAATGATGTTATCACTAGGATTTGGATGTACAATACAACTGGGAAAGATGAAGTGAAGACATACTTTTTTACCGATTTGGGTGGTCCGATGTATGAAGCTGTAAAGGCTGATATAACTGCTCTTGATATTCAGAATAAGGTGGATTTAGGTAGTTACCTGCCAAATTATAAGAGTGACAACGGAGACTATTATTTGCCCGAGACCGATTTGCTTGCAATACGGATCAAACAGCCGTATACATTGGTTTCCGCGGATGAGTGGAAAAGAAGCTTATTTGTAAACCCGGAATTGACGCGATTGTTGATGGAGAAGGATGGAACAAAGACATATACAGATGCTAAACGGGGATTGCAAATTCAGACTGAGCGTCAATGGCTCATGTTTACGGATCCCATTTCTACAGTGGATAGTAAAGTGGATACGAGGGAAAATTTTCTGGCAGCTTTACAATTTATCAACCAACATGGTGGCTGGAATGGGTCATACACCTATGTGAAAGGGAATATACGGAGCTCTTTTAACATGTTACAGACTTTCACTTTTCGTCAATATATTGAAGGCATTCCTGTCATTAATCTAAGGTCTGAACAATATGGTTATATGAAGCTCTCCATGCAAAAAGGTACCATCTCTAGCTACGAACGTTCGTTAATTGTTCATGATTCGACGAAAACATTAATCAAGACCGAAATGATATTACCTGGTGGCAATGAACTTAAGAATTTAATAGATTCTTATCGTTTGAGAATGCAGGTAGTGTCGGTCTTTCCGGCTTATCGGGCAGTTATCTTGAATCAAGTGATTGACTATGTTCCTGTATGGGCAGTCGAACTTCGGGATGGGACGTTTGATGTACTAAATCCATAAAAGGGGGGCGTTGAGGTGGACTGGAGCCGTGCTAAAACCATCATGATTGTATCGTTTTTGCTGCTAAATGTACTTCTCGGTTATCAGCAATGGTCGAAACGAGCGGACCATTCCTCTTCGACGACCGATAACGCGGACCTAGTGCAGGAAACAACTAAATTGCTGAATGCTCAGAGGATCAAGGTAGAAACACAAATCCCAATTGAAACTCCTAAGCTTTCTCAATTAACAGGCAAGTTAAGCGACAAGTTTCGTAACAGCACAAAAGTTTCATTTCAGAAGTCCATTCCCTACTCTGGTGGCCTACTTGTCAGAAACACATTACGTGATGTTATGCAACAAATTGGAATTGAACACATAGCCTCATATAAAGTGGACACAACGCTTAGCAAACAAGGGGAAATCGTTTATTTGCAAACAGTTGATGAATATCCGCTTTTTGAATACGCGGTTACTCTTTACGAAAGTGGAAATGAGATCACAGGTTACAAACAGTCGTATATTGAAGTACAATCAGGAGGAGACCCTAGGGAACAACGAGTAATCTCGGCTTATACAGCCATTCGACGTTTGGCTGAGAATGGATTTTTACCGGAGGGTTCCATTATTCAGGATATTCGAATGGGGTACCAAGGACAACGGTTTGACTCGGACACCCAATACATGCTACCCTTTTGGCGAATATCGACACGTGCCGGAGAGTCTTACTACGTTCAAGCATTCACGGGTGAAGTTTTGGAAGGTCAGTTGACAGGTCAAATGTTGAAGAGATAAATAACAAGGTATAGGTAGGCAAGAGGGGATAGGGTAACGGATGGGACTTCGATTTTCGGTGCTATCAAGCGGTTCGACAGGTAACGCAACAGTGATAGAAGGACATTCCGGATGCATATTGCTAGACGCTGGGATCAGTGCTAAGAAACTCGAGCTATTATTGCAGGAGCGAAACGTGGAAATCGGCAATATTCATGCAATACTCGTGACACATGAACATGCCGATCATATTAAAGGGCTCGGGGCCATTGCCAGGAAATATGAGCTACCCATATACGCGAATAAGAAGACTTGGGAAGAATTAGATCGTGGGATCGGTGAAATTGCTGAAGCAAAGAGACAAGTGGTCGCAACAGGAGAGACGTTCGAGATCGGGTCCACGCAAATTGAATCGTATTCAATATCGCATGATGCTGCCGATCCCGTCGGTTATTCGTTCCTTGAGGATGGGGAAAAGTTGAGCGTAGCGACCGATCTTGGCTATATGAGTAGCAAGGTGAAGGAGAAAATAGCAGACTCCGATGTGTTGGTGCTGGAGTCGAACCATGATATTGAAATGCTTCGAATAGGAAAATATCCATGGAACATCAAGCGTCGAATCTTGAGTGATATCGGACATTTGTCGAATGAAGCTGCTGCCGAAGGACTTGCTGATATTTGGTGTGAACGGACTAAGCGAGTCTATTTAGCACACCTGAGCCGGGATCATAATTTCTTGGAATTGGCGAGGATGACAGTGGAACAGATTTTGATTGAAAAAGGGATTACCGTCGGCGAGAAAGTCAAATTAATGGATACTTATCATGATCGACCTACGCCATGGGATACAGTGAAGTCTATCGATTAATAGGTTGGAGTTCTGTGGTCTTAGACCGAAGCTCCTCGGCAGAGATGATCCCTTTTTCAATCAGGAGCTCGAGAAGTGCGGTTAGAATCAGTAGATTTTGGTAATGTTGTTGTTTCAGATCGGCCAGCTTGCTGATTAGTTCGATTTCCTCAATTGGGGATCGTAAACGGTTCATGGTGGGATTCTCCTTTTCTATGAAAACAATATAAATAGGGGCTAGTCCTATTGTAGGCAGCAACAGGGGAAAACATTCCACTTTTTTAAAAAAGTAAAGGAGCGGGGACAAATGAGTTTTTTTAACGATGATTTTTATTCTACTAAAGTGCCCCGTAAGAGCCAACGGGATAATGGGGCTAGCACAGGGTTTGGTCTTCGCCCTAGTCGAAATAGCTGGACCGGTGGTTATCGCTCCAGTCGTTCATTCAGCATAGGGGCGAATCTTCGACATTTTTGGTGGATGATTGTGTTGTCCTTAGCTGTAGGCATTTTACTTACCCTTATTGTTTTCATAACTATTCGGCCTGGTATAGACCGTTCATCAACATATAATAATGCTACAATTGG
>JBILCE010000194.1:0-2867 GCA_044353305.1 Paenibacillus sp. | reverse complement strand
AGTTGAGCAGGCCAAGGTGGAATTACAGCTTAGTAATGATAAACTTGTACAGTTGCGTGAAGAAGGCGAAACCAAGCGGCTTGAGGAACAACAGTACGTGTCTGAACTGACTCCGCTTGAGAATGAATATAAGACCGCTAATGAGCAACTAGCCTTGTATGGTCAGGATCTTATTTCTATTCAAATGGAGAAGGAAGAACTGGCTACGAAAAAAATAGTAGCGGAACAAACGTTGCAACTGCTACAAGTGCGAGAACAAGAATTGCAATCAGCCATTCAAGTCGCTGAGCAGACACGTAAAGCGGGGGAGTCAGTTAAAGAAGAATTGCAAGGCCAATTAACTGACTTGAAAGTAAATATGGCATCCCTTGCGCAGGAGAAACAGTCCCTTCATGAACAATGCCAACGACTGCTCCAGGATGCGGCATTGATTATGGAAGAGGCAGATCATAATCGCGCTACATTAGCTGAACTGCTTCAAGCTGTGAATAGCAATGAAATTGAGTCCGTGTCTCAGATCGAACAACTGAATAGTCTAAAGTTGCAGAAGCTTCAGACAACGGAGCAGACCGAATTTAAAAGGGCAGAACGAGCAAATTGGCTAACACAACTGGAACGCGAGGAGAATGAAACGCGCGAACAGAGACAAGCTCTCAAACTAGTCGATGATCAATTAAAACAAACCGAGGTTCGTGCGGGTCGACTTGATGTAGAACTAGATAATCAGTTAAAGAAACTTGCAGATGAATATGAACTTAGTTTTGAGCTGGCCAAGTCCAAATACCCTGTTCCGGAAGACGTAATAGGGACGCAAAATAAAGTGAGAGAAATGAAACGGAATATCCAATCATTAGGTGAAGTGAATTTAGGGGCAATCGATGAGTATGCGAGGGTTAGTGAACGTTTTGAATTTTTAAGTATACAGAAACAAGACCTCATGGCTGCGAAGGCATCATTATACGAGGTTATTCGCGAAATGGACAGTGAAATGGCACGTCGATTCCAATCGACCTTCGACGCAATTCGTTCACATTTTGGAACAGTGTTTGCCAAATTGTTCGGTGGTGGTCGAGCCGACTTGATTTTGTCCGAACCTGAACATCCTTTAGAGACCGGAATCGAAATCGTGGCACAGCCTCCAGGGAAGAAGCTGCAAAATTTACAACTTCTTTCTGGTGGAGAACGGGCATTGACGGCGATTGCGCTATTATTTGCGATATTGTGTGTTAAGCCAGTCCCATTCTGTGTGTTGGATGAAGTTGAAGCCGCTTTAGACGAAGCGAACGTGACTAGATTCGCTGAATATTTAAGGGAATTTTCGAACGGGACCCAGTTTATTGTTGTTACCCACCGAAAGGGTACGATGGAAGAAGCGGATGTTTTATATGGAGTTACAATGCAGGAAGGCGGCGTTTCTAAGCTTGTCTCCGTTCGTCTTGAAGGTGATGATGAAAAGGTGTCCGCTTAAAAATTGCTAACTTGTCTAGGAGGTTAGAAACAATTGAATTTTTTTAAAAAGCTTCGTGAGAACATATCCACCAAAACGGAATCGGTCACTTCTATATTCAAAGAAGGTTTAACCAAAACTCGTAATGCCTTTGTTGGAAAAATCGGTGACCTGATTATGCGCCGTAATCGAATTGATGAAGAATTTTACGAAGAGCTTGAAGAGATTCTAATTTCATCGGACGTCGGTGTAAATACTGTGATGACGCTTGTGGAAGAACTTCGAGGAGAGGTAAAAAAACGTCGGATTGAACAACCTTTTGAACTGCAACCTATTTTGTCGGAAAAGTTGATTGGGCTACTTAGAGGTGATCTAGGTAATGAGTTGAAGTTATCGACGGATGGTCCGACTGTTATTTTGTTTGTCGGTATCAACGGAGTAGGGAAAACGACAACCATTGGTAAGATGGCTCATCGTTTTAAGCAACAAGGCAAGCAAATACTTCTTGCAGCAGGTGATACATTCCGCGCTGGGGCGGTTGAACAACTTGAGGTTTGGGGTCAACGAGTCGGAGTAGATGTTATTAAACAACAGTCTGGTGCAGATCCTGCAGCTGTTATCTTTGACGCAATTCATGCGGCTAAACAACGTAAAGTTGACATATTGTTGTGTGATACAGCCGGAAGGTTACAGAATAAGTCGAACTTAATGGATGAATTGAATAAAATTTATCGAGTTATCAAACGCGAAATTCCAGAAGCACCACACGAAGTGCTGTTGGTACTCGATGCGACAACGGGGCAGAATGCTCTCTCACAAGCCCAAATCTTCGATGAAAAAACCGGCGTCACGGGTATCGTTCTGACGAAATTAGATGGGACTGCTAAGGGCGGTATAGTGATTGCGATAAGGCAACAGATGAACATACCAGTGAAATTTGTCGGTCTAGGAGAGCGAATGGAGGACTTGCAGGTGTTTGATTCAGAGCAATTCGTCCATGCATTATTTGCTGGATTAGAGGACGCTGACAAGTAAAATCCCTTGACAATGTTTTACTTATTCGATAAGATGGTTTTGTTGTTCCTGTAAAGTAATTTTACTTGACGGGAGTGGGAGTCGTGAATGAACTCGACGTGCTTGCTAAAGCGAATCGGATTAACATGCTATTTGATTTCTATGAACCGCTTCTTACGGACAAGCAGCAAACCTTTTTAAAGTATTATTTTCATGATGATTATTCGCTCGGGGAAATTGCTTCCCTATTCGAAATAAGCCGTCAGGCCGTTTACGAGCATATTAAGCGTGCCGAAGTGGCGCTTGAAGAGTATGAAACTAAGCTGAAGCTACTGCAAAAACATTTAGCATTGGCGGCATGCCTCGACGATCTGGAACAACTATTCGAGCAACAGGTAATGGATAG
>JBILCE010000020.1:0-8816 GCA_044353305.1 Paenibacillus sp. | reverse complement strand
AATACGAACAGCAAAAATCCCGAGTCGCAATTGACTCGGGATGAATAAGTTTACTGCTTCGCCGGATTTTTACCATTCTCGTATAAATCTTGGACTAGCACTACGGGAAGCTTATAAGCCCAAGCGCCGCCCTGCTTGACAATCCAAATATCATCTTTATCTACCTTGCCAACATATGAGGTGGCCAATTCTTTTCCATTATCGACTTGCTTGATCTCGACCTTCAGTTCAGGGGCATCGACCTTTACATCCGAAGCTGGTTTTACCAGTTCTTCCGTCGTCATGTTCGTCAATTTGTCTAACAAAGCCATTCCGTCGCCCGGTTTCAGTTCAAGCGAGCCGATTTTCCACTTGGTGTCATAGACTGTCTTATTCGCTTCCATCTTCTCAAGCAACCATTTGTCGCCTTTCCATTCGACACTAAGACTTTTTATCTTCTCGTATTGAAAGGCAAATGTGGCCGTGTCAAGGAAATCAATCGGCGTTCTTTGCAGACCTTGCAGCGTTTGATCGGACACTTCGTAGACCGCCGGTGCATCGTCTAACTTCGCGTAAGAATTGCCTGGCACTGGTAGCGATTTACCGATGAGCAGTTTTTTAACAGATCCATCTTTAAGCGTAATTTGGTATTGCTGAGACGGTTTGTCCAGCCCGAATGATGCGAGATCGTCTGGTTGGTCATCGATTTTACTCGTATAAACGAGATCTACAAAGGTACCGACCCAGTCGTCTGGTGAGTACTTATCGATTGGATATGCGGCCGGCTTAGACATAGCCCAAATTCCGTCATTTTTGTCCAGTTGAACTGTTTCACCAAGCAAATTGATGCTGAAACCTTTCACTTCTGCTACCTCAACTAACACCAATTTTTGTTCCGCTTTGGAGTCATCTGTCTTAAAAAAGGATTGGCTCTTCGCATACCAAAAACCAGCGACACAAATTACTACCAACAAAATGGTCGGAAGGAATCGTCTCATCCTTTCCGCCTCCTCCACCAGATGACGCCACCCGTGACGACGAACAATAACGGGAACACCACCACGAGTCCAATGAAAATAGACATTTGTTTGCCCGGTGTTACAAATGCTTGCTGCAATTGCGCCTCTTCCTGCGGGCGAATGGTGATAAGGTTTTTCTGCTCTTGTAGCCAGCCGATACTGTTCAAAATAAAGTCACGGTTACCTTGCTGAGTAAAGAATTCATTGCTCATCATCGTGCCGTTACCAATAATAATCGCTTTTGGCTTAGAATCTTTAACACCCTGGATCGCATAGGCCAAATCAAAAGGCCCCTTCAAATCCGCATCTGTTTTCTTTAGGTCATTCGTAGTAATCCGTTTTGCGCCGGTGAATGCCGATAGATTCGTTTTTCCAAAAGATTTATCCGTGGTAACCAGCAAAGGCTGGGCGGAGTAATCACTATTGTCCTTGCTCGATGATAGGGCCATTGCAATTGGCAACAAAGTGATTCGACCTTCTTGGTCCAGTTTCTTTGTGATGTCGGAATACCTGTACTGAGGTACAATCAGACGCGGATCTTGCGCGAGCGCCTGTTGGGCTTCAATCGCCATCGCATTCATGCTTTTCACACCATAAATCGCGAGAATAGCTGGCCAATTTTTCCATTGTTCCATATCCTTCGCAAGATCAAGCGCGAATAGCAATTTACCTTTATCCTTTAAGTAAGCTTGAAGCACGTTTGCTTCACTATCGCTGATGTCTACCTGCGGTCCTAACACAAAAACCGTTTCGGCATCATCAGGGATTTTTGCTTCTTTTACGATATTCAAATCGGCAACTTCATAATTCTCATTTTCAAGACTGCTCTTTAGTGCGGCCGCATTTGAGGAAGTGAGCTCACCATGACCAGTTATAAAATAAACCTTATGCTTCTCACCAGAGACTAAACTTTGAATGGCACGTGTAAACTTTTCTTCTCCACTAAATGCGTATGTGTTCTCTGATTCTCCTTGACCAAACAAGTCATTACTATACAAATATTTGGTCTTACCTTCACTCTCGAACACAATTGTACCGTACTGATCAATCTGGTATTGCTCGGCGATTGTCGGTTTTTTCTTAGGATCGACCTCTTCGTAGGTAAACTTGCTGTTGCGCTTATGATACTCCTCGAGCAAATCCTTCACTTGGCGGTTTATGACACCGGCACCCGGATCAGTGAAAGCTATGACGTTAACCGGTTTATCAAGATTTGCTAGCGTAGTGATGGTGCTATCGGATAGCGAGAATTTCTTGTTCTTTGTAAGATCGAACTGCGTTCCCTTCAAGCTATGAAGGAAGATCGTGAGAACGATGAAAATACCGACGACAGCGAGCGACAGAACCGTTGCGTTGGTGCCTTTTATCATATTTTTCAAGCGTCTTCCCCCTTATCTCCAGCGTTTGCGTTCTAGCACTTGAATGCTAAGTACGACAAACACCACAATGAATGTAATGTAGAACAACACGTCAGATATATCGAAGACACCTTTTTGCAAATTGATAACTCGTCCCGAGATGGAGAACAAACCTAAGTAATCTTTGGCGGAACTAAGTACGCTTTGGCCGAGCCATTCTAAGAGCCAGAATACGATAAGCATCGCAAAAGCAGCAATCCCAGCTACCATCTGATGAGCGGACAAAGTCGAGGCGAATAAACCTACCGCCATCATCGCACTACCCAGTAAGAGAAGGCTCAGAAAAGAGAGCCACATCACCGGCAAATCAAGTTTTCCGAAGCCTGATAATATCAACGGATAAACCATGCTGCAGACGACAATGGCCAATTGAACGAAGAAAGCGGCGAGGTATTTCCCTACAATAATCTCGGTAATACTAGCCGGAGAGGTTAGTAATAGCTCGTCCGTACCACGGTTCAACTCATCCGATACAAGTCGCATTGTTAGCAACGGGATGATGAACAAATAAATAAACATTAATGAACCGAAAACCGGGCGTACATCAACAATTTGTGAGTTTAGAAAATCCAGAGAGAACAACAAGCCCGTGATTACAAAATAAAATGCAAACGCAACATAAGCAACCGGTGAGTAAAAGTAAGCCTGTAGCTCTTTACGGCAAATCGCCTTGATTCTACGCATCTGATCCCACCTCCTCTTTAAGTTGCTCAGGTTTTGATTGGGTCGTTTGCTCATCAAGTACGCTTTCTTTCTCCGTCGTGGTCAATTTGAGGAAGATGTCTTCTAAGCTTAAACTTTCACGCTTCATCTCCAGAATCGGCAGCTTGTGCTCAGCCAGAGTATAAAATAACTGTTCCCGAATATCGAAGCGTTCCTTTGACTGAACTAGAAGACGGGTTGTTCCAGGTTCGCCCTCCTCCGTTAGGGTGTTGCCCTGAAGCACCTTTACCGTGTTGACTGAATCAATCGAGCTAAGGACTTGAACAACTGACTCGCGCGAAGCCTTCACTTCGAGACTCACTTCGAACGACTCACCCATCGCCTTTCCAATTTGATCAGGTTTCTCATCAAGCACAATCTTCCCTTGATTAATAATCAATACACGATTACAGAGCGTATTAACTTCAGGCAAAATGTGTGTGCTCAAGAGTACGGTATGATTCTCGCCTAGCTCGCGAATGAGTTGGCGAATCTCAATTATTTGCTTCGGATCAAGCCCGGATGTCGGCTCGTCAAGGATGAGCAAATCGGGATTATGGAGGATCGCCTGTGCAAGTCCAACGCGCTGTTTATAGCCTTTCGATAGACTACGAATGATTTGCTTCTCCCGACCTTGGAGACCCAACTTACTTATTACCTCTTCAATTCGCTTTTTCTGATCCTTCACCGGTACATCACGAAGATCTGCAATGAAGGACAAGTATGCTTGAATCGTCATCTCTGGATAAAGCGGAGGCGTTTCGGGCAAATAACCAATCTTGGTGCGAGCTTTACGCGGATGATCAGCCATCGATAGCCCATCAATTAAGATACTCCCTTTTGTCGGATTCAAATAGCCCGTAATCATTCGCATGGTCGTTGTTTTGCCGGCGCCATTTGGGCCTAGAAAACCTACAATTTCCCCACGCTTCATGGAAAAATCGATATGATCGACACCTCGGCTGTTCTCGTACAGCTTGCTCACTTGTTTCACCTCTAGCATGCTGCTGGACCCCTCCATTTCTGAAATTCATTCTTCATTGTTCCTAGTCACAATATGGACAAAAATAACTATACGTACACTTTCCTAGCGAAACCTTAACGTTTGCTGAAAAATACGTTAAAAAAATGTGTCCGAATTGTGAACGAAATGCGAAAAAGAAACCATATCCCCTAAGTGGACACGCTCATTTTGGGGTATAGTCTCTTTTATGCCGTTCATTTTTTCTTATGGCGCTGTGATTCTAGCTGATTACGCGTTCAGATCGGGACGTTTTCCCTTCATCAAATAAACAACGCTCTCTCCGATGTTCGTCGCATGGTCAGCCATCCGTTCGAGGTAGCGACTGACGAAGCAAAGTTGTAAGAGTTGACTAATCCACTTTGGATTCTCCATCATCACAACAAACGACTCGCGAAGAATTTGGCTGTGTAGATGGTCAACATCATCGTCCATTTTAGCCATTTTGTAAGCTAGATCAATATTTTCTTCTGTGTAGGATTGGATACTATAATGGGTCATCACTTGAACAATTTCAGCCATCCGAGGGATGTCGACCAACGGTTTTACAAGCGTTTCGTTGCCTATACGTCGAGTGACTTTAGCAATATCAACGGCTAGGTCAGCCATCCGTTCAAGGTCACTCGCCATCCGGAAAGCAGTTAAGATGCGGCGTAAATCCTTAGCAACCGGTTGCTGTGTGGCAATTAATTCAGAACCAATCTGATCAATTTCCTCTTCTAATTGATTAATTAGCGGGTCTTTCTTGATGACTTTCTCGGCAAGCTCAAGATCACCGTTTTTTAGGGACGTTACAGCATCAATAATCGCCTCTTCAACGGCTTTCCCCATCAGAAGTAGCTTCTCTTTAAGAATATCTAACGATTCGTCAAAATGTCTTTTTGTCGTCATAACACGACCTCCATTAGATTAGCATGGTATGAATCTCAACCAAATCGACCAGTAATATAATCTTCTGTCCGCTTGTCATCAGGATTGGAAAACAACTTTTTCGTATCGGAGAACTCTACCACTTCCCCATTTAGGAAGAACGCCGTTTGATTCGAAACGCGAGCAGCTTGTTGCATATTATGCGTTACAATGATGATCGTATATTGATTTTTTAATTCTTGAATTAATTCTTCTATCTTTAGGGTGGAAATAGGGTCCAATGCGGAAGTAGGTTCGTCCATTAGCAAAATTTCCGGATTAACCGCAAGCGCACGGGCGATACAAAGTCGCTGTTGCTGACCACCCGAAATACCATAGGCGGATTTTTTCAGATGATCTTTTACTTCTCCCCAGAGAGCGGCTGCCCGAAGACTCTTCTCTACCAACTCATCAATCTCTGCTTTCTTTGTGACACCATGAATTCTGGGGCCGTAGGCCACGTTGTCATAGATTGATTTGGGAAATGGATTTGGTTGCTGAAACACCATACCGACATTCTTACGAAGTAACTCTACGTTAACGTCCGTATCATAAATGTTCGTGCCACCAATCCATACTTTTCCCTCAATCCGAACTCCGCTGATCATATCATTCATTCGATTTAAAGTTCGAAGTAAGGTTGACTTCCCACAACCGGACGGACCGATAAAGGCAGTAATGGACTTGGGCTGTATGGCAAAATTAACATCTTTTAGTGCATGGAAATCACCATAATAAAGTTGGAGTTGCTGAATATCGACGATCGACATGACCTGATCTGACCTCCTAGTGTCGCTTCTGAAATTTATTTCGCAATATAATTGCAATTGCATTCATGCTAAGGAGCATGATCAACAACACGATAATCCCCGCTGCAGCAACATTTTGAAATTCTTTCTGCGGCAACTGAGCCCAACTATAAATCTGAATTGGCATAACTGTAAAAGAATCGAATATCGATTCCGGTAAGAAAGCCGTGTACGATACAGCACCTATTACGATAAGTGGTGCTGACTCCCCGATTGCTCGAGACATGGAAAGGATTGATCCCGTAAGAATTCCAGGTAGAGCTGATGGAATTACGACACGAATCGTCGTTTGCCATCTATTCGCTCCTAAAGCGAAGGACGCTTGTCGTTGATTCATTGGAATCGAGCGAATGGCCTCTTGAGAAGCTACGATTATTGTGGGCAGTACTAACAAAGTCATCGTTAATCCACCTGAAAGAATACTTTGCTCAAAGCCAAATACCCGAACAAACACTGTCAAACCAAGTAAACCAAACACGATCGAAGGTACACCCGCCAAGTTGGCAATGTTTGTCTGGATTAACCGACTATACCACGTATTCTTAGAATACTCTTCCAAATAAACGGCTGTTGAAACACCTACTATAAACGTCAAGGGTGCGGTAATAGCCATTAGCCATAATGTCCCGATGAATGCAGCCTTTATCCCAGCTTTTTCTGCAAATCGCGAAGAAAAACTCGTTAGAAATTGCCAGTCTAGTTTGCCGATACCTTGAACCGCCACCTGGATAAGTAAAGCCGATAGGGCCACTATACCAACAAGTGTTGATATAAAGAATAGAGTATGAAAAAAACGATTTTTTCTTTTCCGCTTCGCAATATGGGCATTATATCCGGATAAATTCATATTAATATTCCTCCCTGAACCTACGGGCAACATATCCCGCAATAAGGTTCATCACAAGCGTAATGGCAAACAGTGTGATCCCAACCGCATAGATCGAATTGTACTCGAGCGATCCATGACGCGTATCTCCTGTACTTACGGCAACGATATATGCTGTCAGCGTTTGAACTCCCTCAAGTGGATTAAAGGACATGTTAGGGAGATTACCTGCTGCCAACGTAACAATCATGGTCTCTCCGAACGCCCGAGAAATACCAAGAACGAAAGAAGCAACAATCCCCGAGAATGCAGCCGGTACAACAATTTGTTGCGATACCTCGTATTTCGTGGCCCCCAGTGCATAGGCACCTGCACGAAGTGACTTAGGCACCGCAACCATCGCATCTTCACTAAGTGATGAAATCATCGGAATGATCATGATTCCGACCACAATGCCCGCTGAGAGGGCATTAAACAAATCGGTTTGTGGAAGGAAAAACTTAATGATAGGGGTAACAAATGTTAACGCAAAAAATCCATACACAATGGTGGGGATTCCCGCGAGAATTTCCAAAATTGGTTTTAAAATTCCTCGAACACGTTCAGGTGCGTATTCGCTTAAATAAATGGCAGATCCTAAGCCTATCGGCAATGCAACAACGATAGCGATTAAAGTGATCAGGAATGTGCCTAATACTAGTGGAAGCACACCGAAGCTTTGATCAGCAAAAAGTGGCGTCCATTGGGTGCCTGTTAGAAAGTCAAGAATAGGAACTTCACGAAAAAATCCTGAGGATTCTGTTACTAGAATAACTACAATACCAAGTGTGGTTAAAATCGAAATGATTCCAATAAATGCAAGAACTTTCGGCATGATTGAATTAGCGCTAAACACCTTTGTCTTTCGTTTCAAATCAATGTCGGATTCTTGTAATTTCAGCATGTTGCGTCCTCCCATTCAAATCAGACAAAGCGACAACCGTGGTACAAGTTGATCAAGCACCACGGTTCTGTCGCTAATTATATTGTACAGTTACTTAATGAGATCAAGGTTTTTCTTGTACTCTGCTTCCGGTAACTTGATAAATTTTACTTGCTCTACCAACTTAATTCCTTCTGCACTGTTCATATATTTCAAAAATTCTTGAACGTGTGGTTGGCTCAACTTGCTTTTAAGAACATAGATGTAAATTGGACGCGACAACGGCTTATAAGTTCCGTTTTCGACTGTTTGATTGTTTGGTCCAATTGCAGGTGAGGCATCGTCTACTTTGATCTTGACAGCTTTTAATTTACTTTCATTTTCTTTGAAGTATCCATAGCCAAAGTAGCCCATCGAATATTTGTCGGCAGATACGCCTTTTACAAGAACGTTATCGTCTTCAGATGCAGTGTAGTCTGCACGGGATTGCTTTGCTTTTCCATTGATCACTTCTGTGAAGTAGTCGAAAGTGCCCGATTGTGTGCCAGGTCCATACAACTTGATTGGTTGATCTGGCCAGCCTGCGCGAACATCAGACCATTTCTTGACAGTGCTATTTTGATCCCAAATTTTCTTCAACTCGGCTACTGTCATTTCTGAAGCCCAGTCATTGTCTTTATGAACAACAACAGTCAACCCATCAAGAGCTACTTTAATTTCAACCAGATCGTCACCTTTTGCCTTAACTGCATCTACTTCTTCTTTCTTGACTGGACGGGAAGCGCCTGCAATGTCAATTTCCAAATTACCGATTTTCTTAAAACCAGCTGAGGTACCGGATTCGGCTACCGTAATTTTAACATCCTTGTTTTTATTCATAAATTCTTCAGCTGCTGCTTGTTCAATTGGGAATACCGTTGAAGATCCGTCGATTCGAATTACACCTGCAAGTTTCTGGGCAGGGGAACCTGTTGGAGAAGTGCTTGAACCTACATTTGGGGTAGTTTCTGTTTTTTGACCACATGCGGCTACTGCCATTGCTAGCACCACAGTAGATAGTACGAGCGCCCCTTTACGTGCATAACTTGTAAACAAACTAACCACTCCTCAAATATGTTTTATGTTACTATCATTATCTTACAAGTCCATTGTTTGTATTTTATCAATAGTTTGTTAACGGAATGTAAAATATGAGAAGTTTTGTTTTTTTA
>JBILCE010000193.1:0-2873 GCA_044353305.1 Paenibacillus sp. | reverse complement strand
ATGTCTTTGCGAAGGGGGTTATCATAAATTTTGACCCTGTGCTGATGTTTCGTTGTAACAAAAAAGCTGATTCCGTATCATTATCGGAATCAGCTTTTCGCTTATTTTTTTGTAATTGATCGTATGAATGATTCCATTCTGTCAAGGGCTTGCTCTAGAACATCCATCGAATAGGCGTATGAAATTCGGATGTATCCTTCCCCATAGCTGGAGAACGCATCCCCAGGGACGACGGCAACGCGGCGTTCTTCTAGTAGGCGCATGGCAAACGTCATTGAAGAAAGATCGAATCGGCGAATCGACGGGAACACGTAGAAGGCACCTTGCGGCTTTACATAGTCAATCCCCATAGCTGCCAACCTTTGCAATACATAGTCGCGACGGGTAGCGTAGGCTTGCTTCATCGGTAAGGCATCATCGATTCCGTTCGTCAACGCTTCGATTGCCGCGTGTTGGCTGATCGAGCTTGCACATGTGGAGTTATATTGGTGGACTTTCAACATATGACGGGTGATATTCGCCGGAGCGAACGTAAATCCAATTCGCCAACCAGTCATCGCATGCGACTTGGACAGGCCGTTTATGACTATCGTCTTCTCCCTCATCTCTGGAAAAGAAGCAATCGACACATGCGGCGCATCAAAGCAAAGCTCGCTATAAATCTCATCGGACAAGACGAAAATATCTTTATCCGCAAGCAATCTAGCGATGTCCGCCAGTTCATCGCGGCTTAGCACACATCCCGTCGGATTTGACGGATAACAGAGTACCACGCAACGTGTTTTTGGCGTCAACACCTTTTCCAACAAGTCTGCCGTCAGCTTGAAATCGTTCCCTGTCGTATCAACGTATACTGGCGTCGCCCCACATAGTCGAACAATGGGCTCATATCCCGGATAAATCGGCCCCGGTAACACTACTTCCGTATCCGGTCCAAGAATTGTCCGCAATGTTGTATCGACAGCCTCGCTTGCTCCATTCGTGACAATGATTTCTTCCTTCGGATCATACAGCAACCCATACTTCTCCTGCACAAACATTGCCGCCGCCTGACGAAGCTCGATTAGCCCCGCATTCATCGTGTACCCCGTCTTGTTGCTCGCAATCGCACGTTGACCCGCTTCTAGAATATGGGCCGGTGTCGGAAAATCCGGTTGACCAATCGTTAGCGTCACCGCATCTTGATACTGGCTCACAAGGTTTGATATTTTGCGAATGCCTGAAATTTGAATGTCCGCCACACTGCGGTTCACTAGATGCTCCATTGCACTGCATCCCTCCCACTCCAGCTGATGATCGCCTTATCGGTTTTTAAGCCGATGCAGCAAGTCGAGGATTTCTTCCGGCCAATCTGCGCGGAATTCCATGTACTCCCCCTTGCGAGGATGAACAAAACCTAACGTCTCCGCGTGTAAAGCTTGTCCTTGCAGCAGATGCTTCGCCTTGCTCTGTCCATACATCGGGTCACCGACGAGTGGATGACCGATATATTTCATATGCACGCGTATCTGGTGCGTTCGCCCTGTCTCGAGTTTAAGCTCGAGCACGGTGAAGTCACCAAGCCGCTCCACTACTGCAAAATGCGTGACCGCATGCTTACTGTTCCGATCCGTAACCGTAAAAAGCTTGCGATCCACCGAATCCCGACCTATGGTAGCATCGATTGTGCCATGATCATGCGTGACATTCCCATGTACCACTGCCATGTATTTACGAGTCACGGTGTGATCCTTTAGTTGTTTAGCTAGGGAAGCGTGCGCAATATCATTCTTCGCCGCCATAACAAGACCAGACGTGTCCTTATCAATGCGGTGAACAATACCAGGACGAAGCAGACCATTGATGCCGGACAAGTCACGACAATGGCCCATCAACGCATTCACAAGTGTGCCCGATGAATGTCCGGGTGCAGGATGGACAACCATTCCTCTTCGCTTATTGATCACAATCACGTCGCTATCTTCATAAACAATATCAAGCGGAATCGCTTCCGGCAGTATTTCAGCATCGCTCGCATCTGGAGGTGTGACAACAATCGTATCGCCAACGGATAGCTTATAGTTCGGCTTTACCTCACGCCCACTCACGGTTACATGGCCATCCTTGATCCACCCTTGCACTTGTGTGCGTGAAATGCCGTCATCCAGTCGGTCAGCCACGAATTTATCGATTCGCTCCCCCGCATGCTCTGCCTCAATTAGCCATTCAAACGATTCTAGCTCCTGTTCAAGATCCATGAGCTTCATTGATGCCCTCTTTTCTCTCCCGAAGCCAACTGCGGTATGCATCGATAAAGATGAGTGCAACGCCGATTACGATTGCGGAATCAGCCACATTGAATATCGGAAAAATGTAATTTACATCCCAATTGAAAATGGAAAAACGAAACCAAAACTGAAAAAAGTCAACGACTTCACCTGTCAGCAGTCGGTCGATAAAGTTGCCCAAGGCACCGCCAAGTATTAACGAAAGTGCTACGCTGAGCAGTTGCTTATTCTCCCGAATCATCCGCCGCATATAAATAATCAAGCCAAGCATAATCACAATCGTAATGGAGACAAAAAACCAGCGTTGATTCTGCAAAATACTGAATGCCGCGCCCTTGTTCCGATGGGACGTAATTTGAAAAAATTCACCAATCACGGAACGTGTCTCATGCAACTCAAAATTGCTTACGATGAGCCACTTGGTCGCCTGATCAAGCAAAAATACGACAATTGCGACAATAGAATAGATCAACCGATCCTCTCCTCCCGGTCTTGTAAGATTTGTTACTTAATCACTGCAATTAAAAACGGGTATTTTCCAAATGTCGTTGCACTTGTTCCACAATATCGGCAATGTATTGGCTAACGATAGGGATGTTCAACGCC
>JBILCE010000019.1:0-8817 GCA_044353305.1 Paenibacillus sp. | reverse complement strand
ATCTTTATGGTCATACTGATGATACGTTGGCGGTTGCTTGAACGTTACCTCGAGATGCGGCTCAAACCAGATCTGGAAACCTTCCATCTGAGGGCCGATAAACCGCTCTTCATGATAGACGCCAGAACCGGTCTGCATCACTTGTGCGCCACCAGGTCCGACAACGCTCCTGGTGCCTAGAGAATCGCCGTGTTCAGCTTGACCAGTTACAACGTAAGTCATGATTTCGAAAGCACTGTGCGGATGCGAAGGAATATGCCCCGCCTGATTGGACTTCGCCCATGCCCAGTAGAACAGAGGTCCTACTCGTTTCACCGCGGATCCTTCGCCGGGGAATCCGATCGGCTTTTGTTCGGTTATTTTACCACCATCGAATGCGCCAATAGCTTGTAAGGACGGGGAATAAATCGAATGTCTCAAGAGTGGTGCCTCCTTTTTGGATAAAAAAATGTCCTACTTGTAAGATAAAAGAGGGGATAGGCGCTGTCAAGCGAGCGTAGATGTGTTGTGGTAAAATAGCTGTATAATAACTGGAAGTGAAAGAGGGATTCATGTGCCAGAACTTCATATTCGGATGAAAGACGGGGGCCTACTTCCCCCGGTGGAATCAGCATTAGAGACGTTTGCAGAATCGTTTGCACTGGAGATCGCACCTGTTGAGGCGGGGTATCTATTGCTACCTGACGTAATGTTGCGCAAGTACGGAATATTCTTGTTTCCGATGGAGAGGGGATATCGCGTATGCCGGGAGGAAGATGCCACATCTTGGGAAGACTTTCTTATGATGCATCTAGCACATCATCTGGCTGATCAATTTGGGGCAGAGCTTTATGTGGAAGATCGTGATGAAGTCATCGAGGTGGCGCCGCACAAATTTGCCACGTTTGATCATTATGTAGAGACGGTCATAGAAAAAGATAATGAGCTTGTTCGCGATATGAAGAAATATTGGCTGTATGCACATCGCAAACGGTCGTTACGTTAATAGTACAGGACGGACGGATCAGCGGTGATTTGTATCGGGGAAAAAGGAGTTTCGGTTGATGGACAAAGTTAGGGAGTTATTAAGTGGGTTGGCGGCGCAACAGGCATTGGTTCACGTGACTTTGAGCAACCCTAGGATTAAATCCGAGTCGATACCATCAAGGGTGAAGGCGAAGCCGGTGATCGTTCGTGGTGAACCCCATATCCAATTGGAAAGAACGGTTGGGACGAAGGCGTTGCATGAGAATGTATCTTACGCAGATGCGGCAAATTTATTGACCGAGCTACTAGGGTCAACCTATAAGCAAGCCTTGGTTCAGGCGAAGGATGCAGACTATCAAGTGCTCGTGAATAAAAAGGGGCAGGCGACGATATTGCAACGTGGGGCGACCAAGGCCGCTGCTGCAACTCTTCCTGTTACCCACAATCGACAGAAGCAGTATGTGCTTGCCGAGGGTGAGCCTGTGCCGTTCCTCGTCGAACTCGGCGTGATGAACGCAAGCGGCAAGGTGCTAGCGAACAAGTACGACAAGTTCCGGCAAATGAATCGCTTCTTAGAGATGGTCGCTGACAGTGTACCTCATCTAGCAAATGACAGGCCGCTGACCATCATCGATTTTGGCTGTGGCAAATCGTATCTAACGTTCGCGCTTTACCACTATCTCGTGCATACGCTGGGACTCGATATCCGAATTATCGGGCTGGATCTGAAAGTCGATGTGATCCGCCATTGCTCCGAGATTGCAGCGAAATTAGGGTATGATCGGCTGCAGTTTTCGGTTGGCGACATAAATCAATATGAGGGTGCAACGCAGGTTGATATGGTCGTTACGTTGCATGCCTGCGACACAGCGACCGACGCTGCGCTTGAGAAGGCCGTGCGCTGGGGCGCCGACGTGATTCTGTCGGTGCCATGCTGCCAGCACGAGCTATTCACGCAGGTAGACAGCGACACGCTGGCGCCGATGCTGAGCCACGGGATCATCCGTGAGCGCTTCTCAGCGCTGGCGACGGATGCGGTGCGTGCGCACCTGCTCGAGCTCGTCGGCTACAAGGCGCAAATTCTCGAGTTCATTGACCTCGAGCATACGCCGAAGAATTTGCTCATACGAGCCGTGAAACAAGAGCACAAACCAGCTTATGTTGCCAAGCAGGCGGCTGCTTATCTTACATTTCGTCAGTTCCTGCACATAGACCCCTACCTCGAGCGGGCTTTAGCAGACCGAATTCGGCCGGTGCTGAATAAAACGAACGTTGTCGATAACATTCGATCCTAAACCAAGTTCCAGCGAAATCCCCCTGCAATTCTACAAGGCAATGGTGTATGTCTTCTTCAATAAAAAATAAAGAACGTTCATTCATCAAAAGGAGGCAATTAAGGTGACGCAACCGATTGTTCAATTGCAAGGGGTAACCAAACGAATTGGATCCAAGACGATTATCGAGAATCTTAGCTTTGATGTTCCTAAGGGCGAAGTATTTGGGTTTCTCGGCCCGAATGGGGCAGGAAAAACGACGACCATCCGAATGATGGTCGGTTTGATGAAGATGACGGATGGAGAAATTCTGATTAACGGTCACAGCATCCGGAAGCAGTTCGAGCATGCCATCCGGCATGTAGGAGCAATTGTGGAAAATCCGGAGATGTACAAGTATTTGTCCGGCTATCACAATCTAGTTCATTACGCTCGGATGATGACAGGCATTACAAGCCACAGAATTGATGAAGTCGTCCAGCTAGTGGGGCTCGAGAAACGCATTCACGATAAGGTAAAAACCTACTCACTCGGCATGCGTCAGCGACTGGGAGTAGCTCAGGCACTCCTGCATAAACCGTCATTGCTCATTCTCGATGAGCCGACAAACGGGCTAGACCCGGCTGGGATTCGAGAATTAAGGGACTATTTACGCAAGCTGTCTAGAGAACAAGGTGTAGCGGTCATCGTGTCGAGTCACTTGCTCTCCGAAATGGAACTGATGTGTGACCGTGTGGCAATTATCCAGAATGGCAAGCTAGTCGATGTAAGGCTGTTACATAAAGAAGCGGAACCCGGGATAGCGAGCAAGCCAACAGTGTTATTCGAGGTAAGTGAAGCCGATCGTTCTAGGGCGGTGGAGGTGGCAGTTACATTAGTGGGTCCGGACGTAACACCCCAAGTTGACGTTGCTGGGGTTTCGTTGTCGGCAACGCGTGATGATGTAGCCAAGATCAACCGAGCATTAGTCGAAGCGGGTATCCCCGTATACGGTATTCGCATCATTACGAAATCGCTAGAAGACACATTCTTAGAGATGACCGGGGGTGAATCCATTGCTTAATCTCATTCAGAATGAAAACATGAAGATATACCGACGCATCCGCACTTGGATTCTGTTAGGTATTCTTGTGACACTAGCGGTAGTTGTCGTTTATTTCATCCACCGGGATGCTAAAATCGATAATTCGAATGTGGATTGGAAGTCACAGTTACAACAAGAAATTGCATTTTCGAAGGAAAATTTAGCTCTGATGAATGATGAAAAGTTTGCTAATCAGCAATTCAAGCAACGGCTAGAGAAAGAAATAAAAGTAAATGAATACCGACTTGAAAATAATATACCTCCTTATGATAAATCAGTCTGGTCCTATGTCTTGAGCTTGTCCCAACTGATCTCTCTAGTGACGGTCTTCACTTCCATAATTGCAGCAGATATCATGGCGGCCGAATTTGCAGGTGGAACGATCAAATTGCTGTTGATTCGACCAACTAGCCGAACAAAAATTTTACTATCCAAATATTTAGCTACATTAGGCTTTTCGATCTTACTATTGGCAACCTTATTCTTAACCTCATTTATCACAGCGGGACTGTTCACCGGTTTTGAGAACGCAGGTGAATCCTACATATATGCAAGTAAAGACCTAGTGGTGCATGAGATCGGAATGTTCGTTCATGCGATCAATACGTATGCACTCGAGTGTTTGCAGCTCGTCATGATCGTCACATTGGCGTTTATGATTTCCGTCGTATTCCGAAGCAGTGCACTCGCGATTGGGATCTCGCTTTTTGCGATGTTTATCGGTGCAGGCATCACTGTGTTCATCCAAAAATACAGTTGGGCCAAGTATTATTTATTTGCCAACACTGATTTAACGCAGTACATCAACGGACAACCTTACCAAGATAGTATGACGATGGGCTTCTCTATTGCTGTACTAATCGGCTACTTTGTCATTTTTCATGCGATTAGTTGGTTCGTGTTCACCAAACGGGATGTTGCTGCCTAGAGCCGGCAGTCCTACACCTAACTTACAAACTTCGTTCCATCTCCATAAAGGTAGAGAACAGCAGAAGGAAAAGAAACACACCATAAGCGATTCCGCATCCGTTTCCGACTGTTGGGTATGTACGCGAGAAGATTAACCCTATAACTAGCGAACATGCGCAACCGACCAACAATAATCGGGTGACCCATCTCCATCCCCGAATAGATAAACGCCAAGGCATCCTAGTAGACTTACCGGTTGCTTTGGAGGACATGACGTCTCCCGCATGAGCGGGGGGCGTTTTTCTTTTTCTCATCATTACAAGTAGCCCTGTCACTGTTATGATGGGTAATTGTAACAAGATACAGCTTGCAAGTGTACCGAATGTACTATACATGTATAGTTCCGTGTAATTGCGAAATGAAAGAAGGGCAGTCATCACGATTATAAGACCGGACTGCATACTAAACCCTGCAGAAAGACGTGATTTAAACAAGCTCGCTAGTCCGATGAGGAATGCACTATGAAAAATAGCTATCTTAACGAATGTAGTGGGAAACCATAAGCTAAGGATCACTAAGTCGAACCGATCGAGAAAATCACCGAGATTAACTTGTTCGATTAATGTGAATAAGGGATAGATCATATGGCTGGCCACATTCGGATTTAACACTAAAACTTCTAACATCACATAGATCGTCAGAATGACGCTGGCCAATAGGATTCCGTGTTTAACAGAGGAAAGAAATTGCTTAGAACTGGCAATAGTCCCGAGAAACGCACCCATAACGAACAGATCACCGTACCAACCGGTTAATAGAAGATTGCTGGAAAAAATAGCGAACGGATTCTGCGTAAGAACCGGTTGAATAAAGTTGCCGCTGAACTCATTAATCATCAAGAACGGAACAAGAAAAACTGTCAAGGCAAAGAATGGAAAGAAAATATCATTAAAGCGGGCAAGTCCTTCAATGCCACCTCGTCCAAACTGAATGAGTGCAAATAAAAGGAGGAGTAAACTGATTTCAACTGGTGTTTCCGGTAACAAGATTACTTTTGTGATTTGACTGACCACACTAAGATCCCGGATTAGAAGCAACCATATAAATACAAGCATGAGCAAGGTGAGCAAACGCCCGAAGAAAGGACCGGCGACGGTCATGAAAATTTCAAAGATCGATTTCCCTGGAAACGTTCGATGAAGGAAATAGAAAAACCAAGCGATTAGGCATGCATAGAGAGTGGGGATAAAGTAACTTGACCATGCATCCATCCGAGACTGAACCAAAATTTGTTGGTGGATACTGCCCGCGCCGCCACTCATTAGTACGACAGCCGTAAGCCAGGCTAACTGGCGATGATTGATTAACACGCGAATGTCTTTCATCGGAAACCTCCGTCGTTAAGAACGTTTACTTAAATAGCAGTGACTTCAACCATGGGGAAACAACCTGGATCATAAAGACAGTCGGTAACGGAAGCGAAAACTTCATTTGTTGTGCAGTAATTAACACGATATTGAAACAGAAAAATATCCAATAAGTAAATCTGGCAACGGGACCGAGCGACTTTAGTCTTGGATATTCGAATAGGATTCCCCAGATGAGAAGAGAAATCACCGCCCCGAGAAACACGAGATTCACCTTCTAGTCCCCCCCATTTGCAATGTTATCGTAGATTAATCCGTAGTTAGTAAAACGCATATCAACCTTTACATCAATTTGCGTCTTCGCTAATTCGTTTCTCCAATTTGGTTGGTATAACGTTTCCCATTGTTGCGGGTAGGCAAACCACAATTTTTGACCGAGAGCAAGTGGATCTATTTTCTGCTTCTGTACCCGATGGATAACGGTTTGGACAGAAGCTTGTATCTGCTCATTCATTGCCTTTTCCGCGACTAGAAGAGCTTGCTGATCTCGCAAATCAAAGTCGCTTTGCTTCTCCTGAATCATCGCATCCCCCCGGATATTGACCTTAAACAAAACATGATTTTCTTGGATAACTGGTTGAATGAGACAGTTGCCATCGGTGATCTTGTAAGTGACGTATTGTCCATTTTCTACTTTGACAGTGTCTGTATAATTAGCCACTTTTTCATGGAACCAAGAGATCCCGAACATTTCCCTAGGCCCAGCGACACCTACCATTCTGTCACCTTGAAACAAAGCAAGGCCTAAATTCTCGACTTCCTCTTTCTTATCGAGGCCTTTCTCGTTTTTTTTAGGTGCCATATAGGGAATAATCGGGTCAATACCTTCGTCTATCAGGGCTGCGGCAATATGCTTCATTTTGATATCTAATGATTCTGTTGACTGACTAAGCTCACGAACGACTTCGGAAGAAAAACGTTCAAAATGCGGAGTCGCATTCAATAAATCATAGCCTTTGCCCTTTGCGATAATCATGCGGGTCGTTAATCGTGTATCTTGCAACCGAGGTAACGTTTCAAACAACGATTGAATCCCACTATCCCGTGCAACTTCTTCTCCTACAATTAAAATTCGTCTATGGGAGAAGGAATACCGTCTTGCCGTCCGTAATTGTAATTTCGATATGGCATCTTGAACTGTGCGACCCACTTCGGAGTCGACATAGAATGATTGGCTTCCGCCTGAACCTCCAGCGCCCCCCGTTATGCTACTGAAATTCCCTGGTAGAGGAATGAGTGCAGAGAAACGAACCGATCCATTCGGTTCTTGATCGATTGCAGTCGCTAGTACAATCGCGATATCGTTAATCTCAATTCGATCCCAACATCCTGTGGTGAAGAATACAAGGTGGGCGGCTAATATAGTCTTCGTTAATCGTCTGATGAACGAGGGGATTTTTGAGCGATTATGCGTCGTCTTGAGCATGGAAAGGTGCTCCCTTCTTGTCGCCTATCCGCTGATTGTCTAGTGTTCGAAACATGGCAGGTCTCTTCTTCATCATCGACCATGGCGCTCGAATCCAAATATCTTTTAGATCAGATAAAGACATAGGTCCAATAGGGGATAAGTAGGGAACGCCAAAGGATCGTAAATTCGCCATATGTCCGACAATCATAATTAGGGAGATTAGAATGCCGTAAAGTCCAAACATGGATGCTATCAGAATAATTGGAAAACGTAACATCCGAATGGCAATGGCCCCGTTGAAACGGGGGAGGGTGAAGGAAGCAATGCCCGTAATTGAAACAATGATGACAATAGGCGCTGATACAATACCTGCCTGCACGGCGGCTTGTCCCACGACAAGAGCACCCAGAATGCTAACCGCTGAACCAATAGATTTGGGCAGACGAATGCCAGCCTCTCGAAGCCCCTCGAACGTAATTTCCATAATTAATGCTTCAATTACAGCCGGAAACGGTATAGACTCGCGCGAAGCTGCAATGCTTAAAAGCAAAGTTGTGGGGATGAGTTCGGGATGATACGTCGTTATAGCAACATAAAGTGCTGGGGTTAACAAAGATACAAAAAGGAACAAATAGCGAAGCCAGCGTATCAATGTTCCAATCTGAAATCGTTCATAATAATCCTCACTTGCCTGTAAAATTTGTGGAAATGTAAGAGGGACAATCAACGCAAATGGGGTACCGTCGGTCATTATGCCAACTCGTCCTTCCAGAAGAGATGCAGCAAGTGTATCCGGTCGCTCCGTATATTGAACCTGTGGAAACGGAGAATATACATTATCCTGTATAAATTCTTCAATATATCCCGATTCTAGAACCCCGTCGATATTAATCTGCTTTAATCGTTGTTCGACTTCCTCGACCAAGGTAGGATCCGCTAGTCCTTTAATGTAGGTGATCACAATATTTGTGTTGCTGTGTTTGCCGATGATTAGAGGTTTCATTTTCAGATGAGGAGTTTTAAGCTTGCGTCGTAATAGGGACGTGTTTGTCCGTAAATTTTCAATAAACCCTTCACGAGGGCCCCGAACAACTGTTTCAGTCTCGGGCTCAGTTACTGATCGTTTCTCAGAACCGCGGATGCCAAGTAGTAGCGCTTGTGAATTTCCTTCCACTAGGATGCAAGTGTCGCCGCTCATTACACCCACTAGTAACTGTTCGAACGTTTGCGCGATAGTCGTCTGCGATACTGGTACATTCTGCACCAACAATTCGTTGATTTGATTTGTGCCCGGTTCGAGGATCATGATCGCTTTCATCGTCTCGTTCACAAGCTCTGTATTGGCAAGCCCATCTACTAGAACAAGCAATGCTGGAATCCCGGGTTCGATTTCAAAATCACGTACTACTGCGTCCGAACAATCTTGGAATAATTCGCGAATAATTTCCTTGTTGATAGCTAGAGAAGAGGAGACCGGCTCGTTCTTTAATTCCGTAATAAATTGAAACGTCAACGACTTGATCTGATCCGATTCGCGAGTAGTATCCGCTATCCGCCGCTTTTTTCTATACAAAGGTATCGTCTCCCCTTTCGTTGCGTTCACAATATTGCTGTATGGATTAGTTTATATAGAGGCTCGTGATTTTATCCAACTTTGTGTTCGATCGGTTGTGAATGTGACGCGTATAGATCAACTAGGGATAGGTGAAGGTAAACGAGTGAGGAACATGGGGTAATCGGGGTAGGGAA
>JBILCE010000018.1:0-8862 GCA_044353305.1 Paenibacillus sp. | reverse complement strand
CGATACTTCTGACAATAGCGAAAATGAAGAAGAGACACAAAACAATCAATACCAGTCGGTACCTTCGTTTCACACTTTTACTTTTGTTTGCCGTGGATTGAGCTTCCATGTGAGCTCTTCGTCCTCCGTCCTATGGTCCCTTCCGTCGCAATCGTTGCAACCAGGGGCTAATCTTGTCGTACTGCCGACAGACTTTCCGCCAGAACCAACCACCCCAAACCGGCCATCTCACGAGTCGACCGAAAAGACGTGCGAAGAAACGGAACATTCTCCAAAATGGATACAATAATTGTATCACAAGTTTATAAAGGAACAAAGTGATTGCCCACAAAATCCCAAGCAATATCCACAATAATCGATAGAGGACTAAAATCGGTTTTACGATCAAGATCGATATCAATTTAAGTAACAAATGATATGACCATTTGGCCACCCTGATCAACAAACGCACCATTCTAATGGTTGTATGACTTGTGAAACAATAATGGAAGGACACGCCGGCCACTAATCCGATAAATACAAACATCCTAATTTGCCCTTGATTGCTGTAAAATAGTGTGCGAAAAACGAATCCTGTTGCCCCTATCCAATAAAAAATATCTGCCAAGGATATAAGCCAGCGCGGCAACCTAAGCTGCCCAGTCAGCACACGATAGGTGTCGAATACAACACCTAACGCCAGGCCGCAGCCGAACATCAACCCTATAGTCAAAAACTGCTCTTGAAGTGTCATTTAAACAATTTGCCGAACAACCCTTTGGACTTGCCCTGGGAACCTGGTTCTGCATAAGCTAATTCGTTGATTGTTCCTTCGATTACGAGAATACCTTGGTCGAGACTTAAGTTTTTGATATGTAAATGCTGTCCCATGATAGTCAAAATCCCACATTCGGTCTTCAGCACAAACACTTCACTATCGAAACTCTCCACTTGGAGCACGCCTGTAATTTCCAACAGCTTTCGATTGATCAGCTTCAGTTCTTGACGTTTTGCTTTTGCTGTATCCAACATAGCCTGTACCCCTCCCTTGCTTCTAAACTATGTAAAGGGAAAGAGATTTAGAACAAACAAAAAGGAGACTTCCCCTTTAAACGAGAACGTCTCCTTCTTGATCATGTAGGTTGATGTGGTTCTTCTTTCAACAATGTATACATCTGAGCCGCTTCTTCCTTACGGGGATTTTCGGCAATAAGCTCAACGCGAACCGTTACGAACTTGTGTCCGAATTGAACTGTCAATTCATCGCCTACCTTCACCGCGGTACTAGGCTTCGCTTCTCGTTTGTTAATCCAAACGCGTCCTTGCTCTGACACATCCTTGGCCACCGTTCGCCTCTTTATGAGTCTAGACACCTTTAAAAATTTATCAAGCCTCATTACTTTAAAGCTTCTTTAAGCTTGTTACCTGCCTTGAATGCTGGAACTTTAGAAGCTGCGATGGTTATAGGCTTGCCATTCTGTGGATTACGGCCCGTGCGACCAGCGCGTGAACGAGTTTCGAACGTGCCGAAGCCGATCAATTGTACTTTATCTCCGGAAGATAATGCATCAGTCACTGCTCCTACAAAACCATTTAGTACAGTTTCGACGTCTTTCTTAGTCAATCCACTCTTTGCTGCAATATTGTCGATCAGATCCGCCTTGTTCATCGTTCGATAACCTCCTAGATACTAGATATGAATACGCTTAATTATTCTTGCTCAAAAAGGAAAATCCTGCTATTCAAACGAAGATTAAAAAACATTTTTCGACATCTGCCACAATTGTTCCATCTCTTGCAAGGAAGTGTCTTTCAAGGACTGGCCCTTTAACCGTAATTGTTGTTCAATATATGTGAACCTCTTGGTAAACTTAACATTTGCCAAGGCAAGTGCCTCTTCAGGATCAATCTGGAGAAAACGCGACAGATTGACGGTAGCAAATAAAAGATCACCGAACTCTTCCCTTTGTAACACTTTGTTATCCCGCCTAATTTCGACAAGAAGTTCATCTACTTCTTCCTGCACCTTGGCCACCACATCTTCGACACGTTCCCAATCGAAACCGACTGTGGCTGCTTTCTTCTGAATTTTCCAAGCTTTTAATAAGGACGGCAAGCCACGGGGAACTCCCGCAAGAACTGATTGTCGGTTCGCCTCTATGCCTTTCCGTTGTTTTTCTTGTTGCTTCATCTCTTGCCAATTGGCTAACGCTTCATCCGAATTGGCAGCGGAGCGATTGCCGAATACATGAGGATGGCGTCTAATCAATTTTTCATTGAGTCCATTAATCACGTCGTAAACAGAGAAAGTCCCTATTTCTTCTTCGATTTGGGAATGGAGGACGATTTGCAGCATAAGGTCTCCAAGTTCCTCACACATCGCATCTGGATCATCATCGTCGATCGTTTCGAGTACCTCGTACATTTCTTCAATCATATTTTTGCGAAGGCTAGCATGCGTCTGCTCCCGATCCCAAGGACAACCTTCTGGACTGCGTAATGTTGCCACAATCTCATGAAGCCGATCGAACGAGCGATTCAGCACGCTCTCCTCATCAGTCCGCGGCACCCATACCAGTGACAAATTTCCATAGTCATCTTGGTGGTCCAACTCATAGAGCGGTATTTTACGTATGTACTCTTCACCCTCTATCCCGAGGGCGTGCGCTACAACAACCTCATAGGTATCGGGATAACGTTCCATTAAACTCAATTTCACATCAGAGGCGGTCAGCGCATCATACACTTGTCCAATGATGGTGTGGACTCGCGGTTGGAGTATTTTAGCATCTAAATTTGCACTATCGAGTAATAAGAATCCTTCGATGGGATCAAAACCTAACCGAACAAATGCCTCATCGAGAAAGCTTTCACCCCCTAAAACGCGTATCTCAATGCCTCGTGATGAACCATGCTGCAGCAGTAACTTCGTTGTTCGCTCCGCAACCATGGGATGACCGGGTACGGCATAGATGATCTCTCCGTCTTCTGTAGCCTTTTGCAGCAAATGTTCAACAATCGCTTCATATACGGCTTCAAATGAGTCGTTCATTTCATAGAAAGGATCAAATGATTGCAGAGCGATCCCCTGCGAACGAAGCCAATTTATCACAGGATGTTGCTCAGTTCTCACATATACCACAGTTGCTTGTTGGAGTAGCCTCCAAATCCCTAAGGTTAACTGCTGTTCCGTTCCTGAACCGAGTCCAACTACGGTTATTTTTTTGATCATATTAAGGTTCCACTCCTTAAGGCATAATTAAACTAAGATGGTGAAAGTAAATTGCGCGGTGTTTGATGCTTTAGAAACTGCACCTATTATACCTTAAAAGGGCTTCTTGCGTGATATTGACGATTTCGATGTATGAATAAATGAGTAAAAAGAGAATAGGCTTCCTCGGCGCAACTTTCGTTACACCATAGAAAGCCCATAAGCGGTATTGGTTATTGCTCCATCTGTTTGGCGAGAAATGCAGCCGCGGTTTCTGCCATTTTTAATTCCATCTGGCCCATCTTCACATTATCATTCTTGTTCACAAGGATGACTGCACCTATCGGGTCCCCACTAGCCACAATTGGCGCAACAACAAATGAACCGAACGCATCTGGCAAATCCTTGCACAATTCATAAGATCCCGCGCTTGTTTCAAGTGTCGATCGACGGTTCTCCATTGCTTGTTCCACTAGTGATCCGATTGACTTTTCCAAATATTCCTTCTTGGACGCACCAGACACCGCAATAACGGTATCTCGATCGGAAATCATGACAATATGATTTGTGCTCTCATGCAATGACTCCGCATATTCCTTGGCAAAGTCCCCCAATTCCCCAATTGGTGAATACTTCTTCAAAATTACTTCACCATCTCGGTCGACAAAAATTTCTAACGGATCCCCTTCTCGAATCCTTAATGTGCGACGAATTTCCTTTGGGATCACAACGCGTCCCAAATCGTCGATGCGACGTACAATTCCCGTTGCTTTCATAACGCTTGATGCCCCACTTTCTTGTAAGTTTGAACTGCGATGGTAACCATAGTATTCAACGTATGTCATTTCCTTATACAACCTATTGCGTCAAGTTCTTAAAATTCAAAGGTAAAATATAAAGAGCACCACTAAAGGGTGCTCTTTATATTTTTTGAGTTTATTTTGTTGTGGTTGCAGATGGTGATGGACTAGGTGAAGGAGCAGGTAATTTTGACTCAAAATGAAGGTCAACCAGATCCTTCTCGATAAATGCCGTTAAAATGGATTCGGTCACTTCTTGCTTCAGCACATCCTTGACTTGATCCAAAGATTGTACAGACTTAGACGATACCTTCATAATATGATAGCCAAATTGCGTCTCAACCGGATCGCTTACTTTGTTAATGGATAATGTCTCAATCGCTTTGCGGAAGTCAGGGTCCCATTGTAAAGTTGGTGCATTCTCGTAAGTGCCACCATTGTCCTTTGAGCCGGGATCATCCGAATATTCTTTTGCTAACGCTGCAAAATCGCCGCCTTGATCTAGCTTAGTCTTTACTTCTTTCGCACGCTTTAGGGCGTCTTCCTTGCTACGTGAATCACTACCTGTTGTTGGATCTTTTGTCGCGATAAGAATGTGACTAACCGTTGCAATATCAAACATGTTTGGGTCTTCTTTTAATTTATTGTTGTAGCTGTCTTGGAGTTGCTTGTCCGTTACTTTGCTTTCCAAATCAGCCATAACTATTAAACTTTGTTTAATATAGTCTTGAATATTAGCGCGAGTAATATTCAGTTCCTTCATCTGTTTTTCCATTTCGACCTTATTTTGCTTTAAATATTCATCAAACTGTTGCATTTGTTCTTTTGTTTGCTTCTCGCCATCTTTCTTACTTGCATCACTTGCACGACCTGATAGTACTTTAATCGCTGCTAATTGTTTCAGGACCTTGTCTGTAAACGCCGGGTCCTCACCCATTGCTTCCATATAAGGATTGAAGAAGGATGACACATTTGTGAATGTATCTAGTTCAGCTTGTTTAATTTTACCACCGTCATAGGTAGCCACTGTTTTGTTGTCACTACCACATCCGCTTATTAATGATCCTACGATCGCTATGGAGAGCAGGACCGTTCCCCACTTGAGCCATCCTTTTTTATGTTGTCGCATTTTGCAATTCCCCTTTCGGTATGAGAACCTCTTTATATTGTAACAAAAATGATTCCAGAAGCGATATGGATTCTTCTGGCTTAAGTCCTTTGCCATTAAATTCGATATGAATTTGCGGCCCTGGTACGACCTTTATTTTTTGATTGAACTGCGCGATAAGGGCGACTAACTTCCTAGCTTCGATTGCCCCATTCTGCGACGGATCAAATTTGAGTTGATACACCTCACCTCTCTGTGTGAGCGATTCAATCGCATATAACGCTCCATACGCTTTAATGCGAACAACCGAAAGTAGATTGCCGACCGCTTGAGGAAGATCACCAAATCGATCTATCAGCTCTTCCTGCAGCTCTTCTATCTCCTCTAATGTTGTTAATGAAGCCGTTTTCTTATAAACCTCAATCTTCTGCATACTATCATAAATATAAGTTCCCGGCAAATAGGCATCGAGTTGAATGTCGATTGCCATTTTCCAAGGAGTAGGTTGTTCGTTCGTTGATTCTGTAGCAAGTTCTTTCTTCCTCAAACTGATCTCATCGGTCAACATTTTTGAATATAAATCGAATCCGACTGAGGCAATGAAGCCGTGTTGCTCGGCTCCTAGCAAATTGCCTGCACCGCGAATCGATAGATCACGCATTGCAATTTTAAACCCAGAGCCCAGTTCAGTAAATTCTTTAATAGCTTGAAGCCTCTTCTCCGCTATCTCGGTCAATACTTTGTCACGCTGATATGTAAAGTAGGCGTATGCAATACGGTTAGACCTTCCAACGCGGCCGCGAAGCTGATAGAGCTGAGATAGGCCCATTTTGTCTGCATCATGGATAATGAGCGTATTAACGTTCGGGATGTCAACTCCTGTCTCGATAATACTTGTACTAACTAGGACATCAAACTCCCCATCGAGAAAATCAAGAATCGTCTTCTCCAGTTCTTGCTCATTCATCTGTCCGTGTGCTACCGCCACGCGCGCGTCCGGTACCATCGTTGAGATCTGATCTGCCATTTGCTGAATACCTTGGACCCTATTATAGAGAAAATAAACCTGTCCCTCTCTTGCCAACTCACGCTCAATTGCCTCGCGGACAAGACTATTCCCATATTCAACCACGTACGTCTGAACAGGGAATCGATTTTCCGGCGGAGTCTCGATGACCGATAAATCGCGTACGCCAAGCATTGACATATGCAGGGTCCGAGGAATTGGAGTAGCGGTCAGTGTAAGCACGTCTACATTTGTCTTCAGTTTCTTCAATTTTTCCTTATGGGAAACGCCGAAGCGTTGCTCCTCATCGACGATCAGCAATCCCAAGTCCTTGAACTCAATATCGGCGGATAACAGGCGATGCGTGCCTATAATGACGTCGATTGTACCCTGCTTGACCCCTTTCATGGTGTCGGCCTGCTCCTTTTTCGAACGAAACCGACTCATGACTTGGATCTGAATAGGATATCCTGAGAAACGCTCGCGGAATGTCTCATAATGTTGCTGAGCCAAAATGGTCGTCGGCACCAACACCGCTACTTGCTTGCCGTCGATCGCCGCCTTAAACGCCGCCCTTATGGCTACTTCGGTTTTGCCATACCCGACATCACCACACAATAGCCGATCCATCGGTTGTGGTTTTTCCATATCCGCCTTAATTTCTTTGATAGCGCGAAGCTGATCACGCGTTTCCTCATATGGAAACATACTCTCAAACTCTTGCTGATAGGAGCTATCTTTACTAAATCGGTACCCGAGTGTAGACTGCCGAGCAGCATATAGCTTAATTAAATCGTCGGCTATATCTTTGACTGATGAACGCACCTTGCTTTTTACGCGATTCCATTCAGCACCGCCAAGCTTATAAATTTTCGGCTCCTTTTCTTCCGAACCAACATATTTCTGAATGAGATCGAATTGATCGATTGGCACGGACAGTTTGTCCCCACCATCATAGAGAATATGCAAATAGTCCTTATGAATGCCGCCGACCTCAATCGTGCTGATCCCAATATATTTACCGATCCCGTGATTAATATGGACAACGTAATCGCCAACTTTAAGTTCCTGATAGCTTTTAATACGTTCCGCGTTGTCAATCTTGCGATCTGTTGGTTTGCGGGCTGCCTTACGTTGTTTCTGTGAGAACATCTCTCCCTCTGTCAACACAACAAGACGAATCGATGGAAGCTCAAAACCATTTTGTAAGTTGCCACTGACAAAGAACGGTTTCTCGATCTTGTAATCTTCAAGCACTCGCTTTACGCGATCGAGCCTTTCTTCCCCGCTTACCACGATCATCAGTTGATGGCCGGATTTTTTCCAGCGTTCGGTTTCCGATTTAAGTAAATGCATTTGTCCATGAAAATTTTGCATTGTCCGGCAGACAAAATTAACAATGTTTTGTGGCTGGGATCCGGCAAGTTGTCGCAAAAATAGGGTGATGTAGAGAGTCGGAAACGGCTTGCGGTGTAGCATCGAATCGTATGTTTTGGCCATCACATAGGCAGGGAGGGATTTACCATCCTGAAGTTGGCCAGTCAACCAATCAGCCTCTTCGCGTTCAAGTTGGCGAGCGGTCTCCACTAGTCTTGTTGGCTCATCAATTAACAAAATTGTATCTTTCGGTACATAATCAAGTAGTGTCTGACGTTCAGGATAGAGCAATGCAATATACTTATGAAGTCCTGAAAATGACTGATTCTCACGCAATTGCTCAATTTCGTGCATAATTGTACTTTGTAATTTTTGCTTAGCGGAACGATCATTCATTTTGCCAAGTTGCTCCTGAAGTAAATCATACGCATGTTCCGCCGCGTTGAGGGAACGCTTACGATCGGCTATGATCTCCTGACAAGGCATAATGACTAATTCCGTCCATTTTTCGATAGACCGTTGATCGACTGGATCGAACGAACGAATCGAATCTACTTCGTTATCGAATAGTTCAATACGATAAGCCACAGAAGAGGTTAATGGGAAAAAGTCGACGATGCCGCCGCGGACACTTAATTCGCCTTTCGCTTCCACTCGGTCCACACGTACGTAACCGATATGCGTCATATGTTCAAGTAACGAGCCTAGTTCAACTGTATCGCCAACCCGAACAGTCCTCATAGCCGTTCGAAACATGTCTGACACTGGCAGTAGCTTTCGTACACCGGCAAAAGGCGCAATAATTACACCACGAAATCCCAAAGCTAGACGTGTCAGTACTTCAATTCGTTGGGTCAGTGATTCTGGACTAGCTGCCATAAGCTCTGTAGACATAACTTCCTGAGCAGGATACAAGAGAACTTCATCTGCACTCAAGCATTCCAGTAAATCTTCTGCTATTTTTTGCGCAGCATACAGATTGTGCGTCACAATCAGCATTGGTTGATTCAATTCGCGAGCAAGCGCCGCTATTAGAACAGGTCGAGAGGAACCAGCAAGTCCAGCGACTAGCTGTTCGCGCATCCCGGAACGAAACCCCGAGATAATCGATTGAAAATCCCGATCCTCCGAAAACTTTCGAATTAATGTTTGCAACTTCTCTCACTCCTTGGTCAGAACATAAAACAAAAAGCACCCCGCAACACCAAGTGCGTCGGGGGTTTGAAGTGTGCTTACACTTTATTGTTATACGGATATAAGCTGGATATGCAGGTATGACCAAATTTTACTCATTGCAATGGACTTAGAAGCAAGGAAAGCTCTGGATGCGTTTCAATTGCATGTCGGCAATAATCACATATGACTTTGACCGAAACATCGC
>JBILCE010000017.1:0-8883 GCA_044353305.1 Paenibacillus sp. | reverse complement strand
AATTACCCTTGGAGGAGAGAGCACCGTTACGCAAGTGTTCGCTGCTACACTTACAGCATACACGGCAGGCTATGAGTCAACAGGCAAAACAGAGGCACACCCGGCCTATGGCATTACCTTCAGTGGAACGAGGGTACAAGAAGGTCGAACCGTTGCAGTTGACCCTTCCATTGTGCCACTAGGTTCCACCCTATACATAGAAGGTGTGGGAATTCGCAAAGCGGAGGATACTGGAAAAGCCATTCGCGGGCGTAAAATAGACGTATACATCGAAGACCTTCATGAAGCTAGGAGCTTCGGAGTGAAACCGAATGTGAACGTGTATGTGTTAAAGAACAAAGCCATATAGCAAATGACGCTCAATTAAAAACCGGCCAATTCTCCGAGAGGAGTAGGCCGGTTTTTTGGCATAGTATACGAACTATACACACCATTAATGGATAGCGGGCATGGTATAATCTACTTGTTATGGATTAGTTGTTGGTGCTGGGGCTGTCGCATTTGGTGATTGCAACTTCGGATTGCCCTTATGTTGAACAAACTTTTGAAGTGGTGCGGTCATCTCATCCTTCAGCTTAGCAATTAACGTAGCTTCGTCAATGCCTTTCTCTTTCGCTAGTTCAGAGATCGATTTGCCTGCTTTGCGAGCATCCATTAGTTCTTGTTCAGTTACACCTAGAACCTTGGTCAACGTTTCTGGACTCCTCAATGGATCAAATCCGCCTGGACGACCAGCATGCCCTTTACCCTTGTGGTCTCCTTGGCCACCTTTGTGGTTACGAGCCTTGTCACCGTCCCGTCCGAGATCGTGATGGCCAAACGATTTTTCTTTTGCAACATTTCCAGCCTGTATTTGTGTATCGGTTGCACTAGTATCGGCAGCGTATACAGGTGAATATTTTAATGTTGCGACGCCTGCCCCCAATACCAAACTAGTTGCCAAGATGCCGTACACGAGTTTGTTCATTCCTTTTTTCATTTCCAATCTCCACCTTTGCTCCAAAATTTACTTACACCCTTATTATGTAACCTCATGCTGAAAACAATCTGAGGATAAGCTTAACAACTACTTAAAAGTCTAGCCCATTTCCTACTCTATAGATACTTAACAATTTTCAGCCAACATTCAGCCTTTTTTGACGAAAAAACCATCATAATAAAGATAACATACGTCGACGAGTTGGAGATGGAAGAAATGGTACAACTGAAAGGGATTAAAATTTTGCTAGTGGATGATGAGCCGACGATTCTAGGGTTTCTGGAACTTGGTCTCCAAAATGAAGGATTCGATGTGGCAACCGCTTCCGACGGAATAACGGCTGTCACCATGGCGAAGCAATTTCAACCACATATCGTCATTTTGGACGTTATGATGCCAGGGATGGATGGGTTTGAAGTATGCCGAATGTTGAAAAAGTCGGAGAACGTTGCCGTCATCATGCTTACAGCCAAGGAAGATGTGGAAGATCGAATAAAAGGACTTAAACTGGGTGCGGACGATTACATGAGCAAGCCGTTTAGTTTCGAGGAATTACTTGCTAGAATTCATGCAAGGATTCGAAACCAGTTCCCGAATTTGCTTGCTGAGGTTGTGCTTGGCCCATACCGTATCGACGATCGTCGCAAAGAAATTCGCTATTTGGATCGCGTATTGGAGCTTTCCCCTACGGAATATGAGTTGTTGAAATTTCTCGTCATTAATCATGGACTGGTGCTGAGCAAGTCAATGATCTTAGACAAGGTTTGGGGCTACGATTTCGGAGGAGAAGAGAATATTGTAGAGGTGTATATTCGATCTTTGCGAGATAAGCTACAGGACAAAGACCATCGGATAATCCGAACTCTTCGTGGATCTGGCTACCGGGTGGACCTAACATGAGATGGCTAATGTGGTTAAACCAAAACTTCAGGCGCATTGTTCCCGGGTCACTTCGTTATCAGCTTTTATCAAGAATGCTGTTGATTTTGGCGGGACTGCTATTGTTAATTGGGTTTCTACAATATTTTATAGTAAAACAATTTCTGTATTCCAATACGGCAAATACTTTGAAGAGCCAAAGCCTGACGATTCCTACGGAAATCTGGCAAGTTGCGGGCGCAGTCGTGCCTGGACCTGGCAATGATCAGAATGGAGTGCGCAATGGTGGACGCGATGTGGAACGGGAAAATAACCGAGAAGTAGGTCGGACCGGAAACGATTTGCGTAACAATGTCATCATGGCAGAATCCACAATCGCATTCGTAAATGAGCGTGGGGAGTTTACCGTTGTAACGGAGAATGAACGGGCAGGCGTTGCTCCGCAATTTTCGTTAGATGTCTACAAAAAAGCATTGCGACCAAAACCTTCTGATAAAAATTATTTCTTGACCGAAGATCCTTCTGGTATCGAACAATTAGTCGTGTTGAACGCCATTACGGTACGAGGTCGTACGATTGGAGTAGCTGAATTGGCTGTTCCGATCAAGCCGCTCACGAAAGTGTTGTTTGGTCAATTGATGACATTCATCTCATTGGCTGCCCTTGCGTTAATCGTCGGGTTACTGACTTTTACGTCCATTTTGCGCCGCACACTTGTACCACTTTCGAATATCGTCAACACCGTCGGTCGCATTGATGCTGGTAATTTAGATGAGACATTACCTTCTACACAAGGACAAGTTGAGATGGAGCGACTATCGGCATCCCTTAGAGGGATGATGGATCGGCTTCGCACTTCATTCGAATCAGAACGTGAAGCACGTGAACAGATGCGTCGCTTTATTGCCGATGCCTCACATGAACTGCGTACTCCTCTAACGTCAATTCACGGGTTCCTTGAGGTGCTACTTCGTGGTGCTGCCGCCCAGCCGGAACAACTTCATAAAGCGTTAACTAGCATGCATGGTGAATCGGAGAGAATGAATAAGCTCGTAAATGATTTATTGTTGCTAGTGAGACTTGATCGAAGTCCCGTTGTGGAGTTACAAGAGGATTCAGTTGACGAGTTAATTGAAGGAATGGAGCCGCAATTTCGGGTGCTCGCTGGTAAGAGGCACGTTCATTTGGATCTCGAAAGTGATGTGCGAGCGAAGATAAACCGCGACAAAATGAAACAAGTCGTACTTAATTTATTTCACAATGCGGTCCAGCACACGGATGCGCTCCACGGCCACATTGACATCTCGGTTGCGCGTATAGCTGCGGATGCAGTCATTATGGTTCGCGATAATGGTCCTGGTATTGCGGAGACGCACCTGTCCCATTTGTTTGAGCGATTTTATCGCGTCGATACAGCGCGCGCTCGACAACACGGCGGGGCCGGGTTAGGTCTTGCTATTACACATTCAATCGTGGAGGCGCATGGGGGCACGATCGAAGTAGAGAGCCAAGTTGGCATAGGCAGTGTTTTTCGCGTAAGACTGCCGTTAATCAGCAAGTAGTTGAAAAAAGATGAAGGCGGACGTCCTCTTACCATTCTCAATGAGAATCCATACTTTAAGACCACAAAATAGTCAAAAAGTATTCAAAGGCCGTCTGCCTTAACGAATTTACTTGCCCAATTAACCTTACTGAGGTAATGCTCTCATCGCGGCTTCGATTAACCTATCAAATGTATCGTCTTCCTCATTGTCGAGCACTTCCTCCACCTTCAGAATGTGCTCTTCTTTCCCTGACTCATTAGCAAAGAGAAGACTGTAATCCCAGTCCCTGGTGTTCTTGCTACGGAGATGCAAGGCATAGGGCTGGCCATGTCCCTCCACTTGAAAAGCAACGTACCCAACATACCCACTCTCTGTACTGTGATTCATTTCTGCGGCAATGATTTCAATTTGCATGGTTTTCTCTCCTTGGTTCCTTCGTATTTAGATCAAATTACTTTACACTGATCCATCCAAGAGCCTTTCCCCAGCAATTCCCGGAGTCGTCATCTGAATTGGATCAAGAATTTCATCCATTTCTTCCTGTGTGAGCAAATGTCTTTCCAGAATAATATCCTGTACCGACATCCCTGTCTTCGTTGCTTCTTTCACAAGTTGGGCGGCCACTTCGTAACCAAGGTGCGGATTTAACGCCGTCACAATTCCGAAACTTCGTTCAACGTATGAACGGCATCGCACCCGGTTTGCTTCCATTCCTTCGACTGCGTATCGTTCGAATACATCCACAGCATTGCGCATGATCTTCAGGGACTGCAACAGATTAAATGCTATGACTGGTCCCATTACATTTAATTCAAACTGACCAGCTTCACATGCAAGTGATACGGTCAAGTCATTACCGATAACTTGAAAAGCGACTTGATTCACAACCTCGGCCATAACAGGATTCACCTTGCCCGGCATAATGGAAGAACCCGGTTGACGCGGTGGCAATTGGATTTCGCCCAAGCCTACCCGCGGTCCGGACGCCATTAAACGAATATCGTTGCATATTTTGGACAAATTCACGGCACACCCTTTGAGCGCACCTGACAACTCTGTATAAGCGTCTGTATTTTGTGTAGCGTCGACGAGATGATCGGCAGAACGAACGGGATAGCCTGTCTGTTCCTCTAGGTGGCGCACGACCTGCTTGATATACTCCAACTTCGCATTTAATCCCGTTCCTACAGCCGTGGCACCCATGTTAACGGTAAGCAAGGAATCAGCCGCACGGTTTATTCGTGCAATATCGCGAGTCAGGACGCGGGCATAGGCCCCAAATTCCTGACCCATTCGAATAGGAACTGCATCTTGTAAGTGTGTTCGGCCCATTTTGAGGACATCGTCAAATTCAATTTCCTTACGCATGAATGCTAGATGGAGTGACGTGAGGGCACCTGTCAGTTCATGCGCCAATTGATACGCAGCAAGGCGCAACGCGGTTGGAATGGCATCATTGGTAGACTGAGACATGTTGACGTGATTGTTTGGGCTACAACGGAAATAATCGCCTTTTTCCCATCCCATATGCTCGAGTGCCCGATTGGCCAGCACTTCGTTCATATTCATATTAATGGAAGTACCCGCTCCACCTTGTATCGAATCGACAAGAAACTGATCCGAGAATTTCCCAACAGCGATTTCCTCCGCCCCCTTGACGATCGCTTCCCCGATAGTGATAGGCAACATCCCCGTGTCCATGTTCGCACGTGCTGCCGCCTTCTTGACCTCAGCCAGAGCAATGATCAGCTCAGAATGAATCTGCACCCCCGTAATCGGAAAGTTTTCCACAGCTCGTAGCGTCTGAATTCCATAATAAGCCGATTGCGGAACCTCTTTTTCACCCAAAAAGTCCTTCTCCGAACGAAAGGTCATCCGATTAGCCATCCCCTTATCGTCTAGTCAATTCATGTAGATCAGCCGGATATATCAAACCAATCTGCCGTCGGGCTTCATCCGTGATCTCCAGCGTCATTCTGGAACGCTCATACGTATTGATGGACGACTCAAGCCGCCCCTCTTGAATGAGTCCGATAAACTCTTGTATTTCGTAAATCATCGTGTTGTGAGACTGAGGTTGCGTCAATCGCTCGATCGAACCGTCACGGTAGTGAATTTCTACACTAGAGGGCTGGCTGATGCGCTCAATCACCATTGTTCCCTCTTCCCCTTGAATTTCTGCAGGCAAGAATGAATTTGTGATCTTAGAATGCTGAATAAGGGCATTCATTTCAGGATAGTGAACAATAACGCTACCTGACCCATCGACTCCGGAATCGAGTAGCCATCCACTCGCCTGAATGCGTATCGGCCTACCAAACAGGACAATCATTGGAAAAAGGCAATACACACCTATATCCATTAGCGAACCGTTCGACAGCAATGGATTGAAGGCGTTCAATACAGTCCCTTGCTTGTATGTATCATAACGGGATGAATATTGACAAAATGAAGCAAAGTAATGACGAACTGGTCCAAGCTTCGCAAGATGTTGCTGAATAATAGAAAAATTCGGAAGAAACGTAGACTTCATTGCTTCCATGAGAACTACACCATTTCGTCTTGCGGCCTCAACCATTTGATCGAACTCTCTTACATTGGATGCAATTGGTTTCTCGCAAAGTACATGCTTGCCATGCTCCATCAAGATAATGGCTTGCTCCGCATGGAACGCATTTGGGCTAGCCAAGTAGACAGCGTCATAGGTGTCACTCCGC
Source organism: Paenibacillus sp. (assembly GCA_044353305.1). Taxonomy (GTDB): domain Bacteria; phylum Bacillota; class Bacilli; order Paenibacillales; family NBRC-103111; genus JBILCE01. Next base: position 2,764 of record JBILCE010000017.1, on the reverse strand, counting down.
GCCAACTCTAGCAAATCTGTAAACGTGTACTTCGCCCCATATTTAAATGCAAATGCAGAAGCTGTCTCCTCTGAACGTGAATACACGGTGGTCAACATGAATGCTTCCACTCCCAATGCGGTATCCAAGAACCTTTCGGTAATCCAATTTGTTCCTATAACTGCAAATCGTATCATGAGCGGCTCGCTTCCCTTTTTCAAAATTGATACGCTGGCTGATGCACTCAATCACCATTATGACCCTTTTCCCCTCTAATTTCTACACATTATACATGCAAATAGGAGCAATTCCTGAAAAATTGTCTTATGGACTTTACATAAAAAAGAACCCCTCTTTATTGGAAAATGTCCTTGGTAAGAACAAAACCCAATTATAAAGAGAGGCCCTGATTTAATTCACATTACTTTTCCTTAAGCCACTTAGATGTGTTATTCCTTCACACTACCCATAACCAAACCTTTGATAAAATATTTTTGAAGGAACGGATAAATTAGAATAATAGGAAGTGCGCCAAGGAAAATTTGCGATGCCTTGACTGTACGGTCTGACATTTCTGCCATACGCTCCACATCCTTGGAATTTAAATAACTAAAATCACCTTGAACAATTATGGTCTGCAAATATGTGGAAAGAGGATAGTTCTGAGGTACGTTCATTAAGACCAAACCGTCGAACCAAGTATTCCAATGCCAAACTATTGTCAGCAACATGAGTGTTGCCAACGCAGGTAGAGACAATGGGAGATAGATTCGGATCAACGTTGTTAAGTGGCCTGCCCCATCCATAAATGCAGATTCCTCAAGTTCCTTAGGCAAGTTGCGGAAAAAGTTAAGTAGTAAGATAACATTAAATACTTGAACCGCTCCAGGAAGTACCAGCGCCCAGATGGTGTCCATGATACCAGTCCAATGAATAACGAGATACCAAGGAATAAAGCTACCATGAAACAGGATTGTAAATACAAAATACCAAGCATATAGAGTACGAAAACGGAAAACTTGGTTTTCCTTAGAAAGCGGGTAAGCTGTCAAAACGACAAGCGATAGACTTATCAATGTTCCGAGTGTTGCACGCTTAAATGTAACTAACAAAGAATCGAAAAATTCGTTGTTCTTCAAAATGTACTCGTATGAGTTGAAATTTAATTTTACCGGCCACAGATAAACTGATCCAGACGCAGCCTCACCACTTGCACTAAGTGAAAGAGCCCAGACATGAATTACAGGCGCAATACAGAGAAAAGCAACAATGAAGAGGAATGTATGATTTAAAATATCAAACCATTTATTTCTCCCTAAGAGTTTGGGATTCATGAGTACTCACCACCTAAAAAATTCTATAATTTGCGAAACGATAAGCTAACCAGTACGAAATAGAGATTAGGGTAAAGGATACAACTGACTTAAATAGTCCCAAGGCCGTTGACACACTATAATCGGAATTCACAAAACCGACTCTATAAATGAGTGTGTCCAAAATATCTCCGGATTCATAAACAGAAGGATTATATAAGTTGAAAACCTGCTCAAAGCCAGCATTCAACACATTTCCTAAACTAAGGGTTGCCATCAGAACAATAATAGACATCATACCCGGAAGTGTAATATGGATGGTTTGTTTCCATCGGTTTGCACCGTCCACAATAGCAGCTTCATAAAGGGAAGGATTAATACTAGTTAATGCCGCAAGATAAACAATCGTACTGAATCCGAATTCCTTCCAAATGTCCGAAATAACTAATACATAGCGGAACCAATTATTATCTCCAAGAAAGAAAATAGGATCTACACCTATAGACTCTAAGAGATTATTAATAACCCCAGTCGATGGTGACAATAGGTTGACTAGGATCCCTGAAAGAATAACCCAAGATAAAAAATGGGGTAGATAGATTAGTGTCTGAATCCATCTCTTGAAATATGTGTTGCTTATTTCATTTAGTAATAATGCAATCGCGATTGGAATGACCAAATGCGCAATTATCTTAAGCACAGCAATAAACAACGTATTAAAAATTACTTGTGATGTCTCCGGCATGTTAAATACATACCGAAAATTATCAAACCCTACCCAAGGTGAATTCCAAAACCCTGTGAGTGGTCTATATTTCTGAAACGCAATGATTAATCCCGCAATTGGCAAATATTGATAGATGAATACCAATATCACGGCGGGAAGTAGCATCATATGAAAGGGTAGTTCACTTCTCCTATTTCTCACGAATGTCACCGTACTTTCTTTCTCTTATTAAGCAAGGGGATTGAGAATTCTCAATCCCCTCACTTACTAATTTAATTTCTATACATTATGAAAAATCGTATTATTTACTTCTGGGTTGCTTTCCAATCGTTTACTTCTTTTGTCATAGCTTCTCCACCTAGGTTTTTCCAGTCAGTTACAAATTTGTCGAAGGAATCTACAGTGGCATTGCCCATAACAATCTTAGTAAATGTTTCAACTTCTAGTTTTTGAAGAGTTGCCAACTTGTCAATCATTGTAGGTGTTGGAGCACCATAGAATTCTGCATCCATGTATTTCTTGTCATATTCCTGCCAGATGTTATAAGCAGAATCTTTCAAGCCACGTTGCTTGTTAGTTGCCCACATTGTACGATCTCCTGCAAAGAACTTCTCAATGTTGCCATAATATACTTTTGCATCTGGCTTGAGTGCATCAGGAGACTTCTTGTCAAAAGCTTCTCTTAAGTTTTTAGCAATCGTTAAGTCAAAGTTGATAGGAATCATGGAAGTGGTAGCTGCGTTAT
>JBILCE010000192.1:0-2905 GCA_044353305.1 Paenibacillus sp. | reverse complement strand
TGTTTATTAATCCATCTACATATTAGATTAATTTAATCTAAAAACGTTATGTTTTTAGATAAACAAAATGTGTTGCATTTTAGCATATTAAGTCATAAGATTTATTTTGGAGTGTGAAAATTTTTTTAATTCAATAAACAATGTCGCAATTTAGTAACAATGCACAGAACAGAAGGGGATGGACTTCATTGATTAGTCAATTGTCTTGGAAAATTGGCGGACAACAAGGGGAAGGTGTAGAAAGTACAGATCGTATTTTTTCCACCGCATTAAATCGTTTAGGTTATTACTTATATGGTTATCGCCATTTTTCATCCCGAATTAAGGGTGGACATACGAATAATAAAATCCGAATCAGCACAATGCCAATTCGCTCCATTTCGGATGATTTAGATATCTTAGTAGCATTCGATCAGGAAACCATAGATTTAAATGCATTTGAGCTTCGCCATAATGGTGTTATTGTGGCAGATGCTAAGTTTAATCCGACAGTTCCAGAAGGTATTAGTGCACGGTTATTCCCGGTACCTATTACTTCAATTGCTGAAGAACTGGGCACGTCGCTTATGAAGAACATGGTTGCTTCGGGGGCATCTTGGGCGCTTCTAGGATTGCCAATTGAAGTATTTAATAAAGCGGTTGAAGAAGAATTTAGCCGTAAAGGTGCAGCTGTAGTAGAGAAAAATATTGAAGCGGTAAAACGGGGTTCCCAGTTCGTATTGGATCTTGCAGGAGGACCTATTGAAGAATTTGCCCTTGAACCTGCAGACGGCAAACAAAAGTTGTTCATTATTGGTAATGACGCAATCGGTCTTGGTGCTGTAGCCGCAGGTTGTCGTTTCATGCCTGCGTATCCGATTACACCTGCTTCGGAGATTATGGAGTATTTAATTAAAGTATTACCAAAATTCGGTGGTACCGTTATTCAAACAGAGGATGAAATTGCTGCTGTAACAATGGCTATCGGTGCTAACTATGGCGGCGTTCGTACACTTACTGCTTCTGCGGGACCAGGTCTTTCGTTAATGATGGAGGCAATTGGTTTGGCGGGCATGACGGAAACACCTGTTGTTATTGTTGATACTCAGCGCGGCGGACCTTCAACGGGTTTGCCAACTAAACAGGAACAAAGTGACATCAATGCTATGATTTACGGTACGCATGGCGAAATCCCGAAAATTGTAATATCTCCTAGTACGATTGAAGAATGCTTCTTTGACACTGTCGAGGCGTTTAACTTAGCTGAAAAATATCAATGTCCTGTTATTATTGTAACCGATTTACAACTGAGCCTAGGAAAACAATCTTGTGAACCATTTGATTATAATAAAATTGTAATTGATCGTGGTCATTTGGTCACAGAGGTTCAAGCACGAGGAGAGAATGAACTTTTCAAGCGTTATGCTTTCACAGAGGATGGCGTATCCCCTCGAGTTATTCCTGGTGTTAAAAATGGAATTCACCATGTAACAGGTGTTGAGCATGATGAAGTTGGTCGTCCGTCAGAGAGCACGGTAAACCGCCAGAAAATGATGGACAAGAGACTTGAAAAAATGAAGCATGTTCAAGTAACAAATGCCATAAAAGTCGAAGCTTCAAATCCCAATGCGGATCTGTTGATTATTGGAATGGGATCAACGGGTGGTACAATTGACGAGGCGAGAGAACGTCTGAAAGCAGATGGTATCGAGTCCGACCATGTAACCGTTCGCTTGTTGCATCCATTCCCAGCCGATCAATTAAAACCGCATTTAGACAAAGCTCGCAAAGTTATCGTTGTTGAAAATAATGCTACTGGTCAACTTGCAGACCTTATCAAACTAAACGTCGGCTCAGCAGACAAAATTCACTCTTTGCTTAAATATAACGGTAATCCATTCCTTCCAAATGATATTTATAACCAATCGAAGGAGATGCTCGCATGGCAACGTTAAAAGATTTTCGGAACAATATAAAACCAAACTGGTGTCCAGGTTGTGGTGATTTCTCGGTACAAGCAGCGATTCAAAGGGCAGCGGCAAATGTTGGTTTGGAACCTGAAAATTTCGCCATTGTATCTGGTATTGGTTGTTCAGGAAGAATTTCCGGATATGTAAATGCTTACGGTTATCATGGGGTGCATGGACGTTCGTTGCCAATCGCTCAAGGTCTCAAAATGGCAAATCGTGAATTAACTGTGCTTGCAGCTGGCGGTGATGGTGATGGATTTGCAATCGGACTAGGCCACACGATTCATGCCATTCGACGAAACATTGATATCACGTATATTGTTATGGATAACCAAATATATGGTTTAACCAAAGGACAAACGTCTCCGCGTAGCTCGGAAGGTTTTAAAACCAAAAGTACACCACAAGGCTCCATTGAAAGCGCACTTTCACCATTAGAGATGGCGCTGTCGGCGGGTGCCACATTCGTTGCTCAGTCCTTTTCAAGCAATCTGAAGCAATTGACGGCATTAATTGAAGCAGGAATGAAGCACAAAGGGTTTTCATTAATAAATGTATTTAGCCCATGTGTTACGTTTAACAAAATTAACACTTATGATTGGTTTAAAGAAAACATTGTTGATTTAGACGAAACTCCGGACTATGATCCAACAAATCGCCTACATGCAATGACAAAGCTTATTGAAACAAACGGCATGCTTACTGGTCTGATTTACCAAGATAAAACTAAGAAAAGTTATGAGGACCTAGTTGCTGGTTTTAAACCAGAAGCATTAGCGAACCAAAACATCAAATTGACTCAACAAGAGTTTGATAAGTTAGTAGCTGAGTTCCGTTAATTCCATCAAACACTTAAGCATATGGGGATCCCATATGCTTTTTTTACACCTTGTCGATTGTGTGAATTTAGGCAACAATAGAATCATACTTAAGAAACGGGGCTGAGATGATGAAAA
>JBILCE010000191.1:0-2906 GCA_044353305.1 Paenibacillus sp. | reverse complement strand
TTTCTGAGCACCTGCTCTAGTTCATGAAGTTCCTCTTCTTCCACCATGTCACATTTATTTAAAATTAGCACATCACAAAATTCAATTTGATCAATTAGTAGATCAACAACATCACGCGAATCGTCATCGCCAACATGCTGCTTACGATCCATTAATGATTCTCCAGAGGAGTAGTCATGCCAGAATCGATATGCATCAACGACAGTCACCATTGTATCCAGTTGGCAATATCGTGTTAGATCAATGCCATGCTCTTCATCAATGTAAGTGAATGTTTGCGCCACTGGGATCGGTTCCCCAACACCTGTCGATTCAATCAACATATAGTCGAAACGATTCTCTAGAGCCAGTCGTTCTACTTCTCGCAACAAATCTTCACGCAACGTACAGCAGATACATCCATTGGACATCTCAACTAGTTTTTGTTCAGTTCGCGATAAGCCACCCCCATCACGCACGAGTGCAGCATCGATGTTAACATCACTCAGATCGTTAACAATAACAGCAACCTTTAATCCTTTTTGGTTATTGAGAATATGGTTTAAAATTGTTGTCTTTCCTGCCCCTAAATAACCACTTAGCACGGTTACAGGAATTTTCGTTGAAATACTCATGATGCCACCTCATTATGCGTAATTATTACTATATATAATGTTTAAATAATCCGACTTCTCCATAGGATGGACAAGCCGGATATCTCAAGAAAAATTCTATTCGTTCAATGCTGTAACAAGTGCGTTTAGGTTTTGCTTCATAATGCCAATATAATCAAGATTATTTTTCTTGTCTTCCTCCGTTAATCCTTCAATTGGATTTAGTACGGCGGTTTTAGCGCCAATTTCTTTTGCAATAGTATTCGCGATTTTTGGAGAAACAAGCGTTTCGAAGAAGATCGTTTTTACTTGCTTTTCACGGGCGAACTTAACAATTTCTGTCATTTTAGCCGCTGTTGGTTCTTGGTCAGGAGATAAGCCTGCAATTGGTACTTGTACAAGGCCATATTGTTTAGCCAAGTAACCGAAAGCAGCATGTTGTGTAACAAATTCTTTTCGTTTTACATTCGATAGTCCCGATTTAAACGCCTTATCTAAATCTTGCAATTTAGCAATATAGGCATCAGCGTTTTTCTTGTATTGGTCCTTATTTGTTGGATCTGCTTTTTCAAATCCTGCTAAAATAGCTAAAACTTGATTTTGAGCTAGTGCTGGTGATAGCCAAACATGAGGATCTAATTCTTCATCATGATCGTGGGATTTCTTTTTTTCTTTTGGATCTTCTTCCTCATGAATACCTTCGATTAATTCAATCCCTTTGCTTGCTTCTACAACGGACACCTTGTCTTTATTCACACTTTTTAAAGCTTTCTCTGCCCAACCTTCAAGCCCAGCACCATTGTATACAAATACACCAGATGACTTGATTTTTTTCATATCTTTTGCGGTAGGTTCCCAATCATGTGGTTCTGTACCAGTTGGAATAAGACCTGTTACATCAGCTAAATCACCAGCAACTTGTTTACTGAATTCAACCATCGGATACGTAGTTGCAATTACTTGAAGTCGTGTCACACCTGAGGCGTTCGTGGAGCTACTATCGGTACTACTGCAACCTGCAAGGACTAGTGAGGAAATCATTAGCAATGTAGTCAATTTGGCAATACTAGTAATGAATGGTTTCAACATTTAATTGGCCTCCTTGAATATGTAAGTAGATTTTTTAGGAAATAGATGATGTAGTTTCTACGCCCTGCTTCCTATTGCGATTACGAGTTTGGGAGATTTGGCGAATTACATTACGAATAAGTAATCCCACACCTAATAGGAGAAGTAACGTCAGTGCTATCGTGCCGCCTGGTGGGGTTCCGTAATAGTAGGAAGTCGTGAGTCCTGAGAAGACTCCAAACACTCCGAACACAATCGAGAGTAAAATTGCATCCGTGAAACGAGTAGCAATCCGAATCGCTAATGCTGCAGGTAAAATAATAAGCGACGATACGAGCAACACACCCACCACAGGGATGGCAACAGCAACGACAAGACCGGTTATCACGCTGAATGAGAAGGAGAGCCAATTGGTTTGAAGGCCGCTCGTGCGAGCTGTCTCCTCGTCAAACGTCATAGTATACAGTGGTTTTCGCATTGTTATAAAATAGACCACCGAAATGATTGCAATTGAGCCCATTAAAAGTAACTCAGTCCCACTGACGGCAACAACAGATCCGAACAAGTATGCGGAGAAGCCTTTGTTGATCGATGGAGTCATGCTCATAAGCACGACCGCAGTAGATAAGCCACCAATCATGATAATCGCTAGTGACATCTCGCTAAAGGACCGATAAGATCTTCGCAAAAATTCAATTGCAATAGCTCCTAACACCGCTACCATACAGCCAGCAACTGTTGGGTTCCAATGTAGCGTCGCTCCCAGTGCAACTCCGGCCAATGATACATGTGACAAAGTGTCCGCCATTAATGCCTGTCTTCGAAGCATCAAGTAAACGCCTAGAACAGATGCAAGTAACGCAACTATTCCACCGGCATAAAATGCCCGTTGCATGAAGTCTTGCTGCAACATTTCCATCCCCCGTGCTCCTTTCGTTCAAGCTGAATGAGCCGGTCTAAATAAGGGCGAACTTCCTCAAGACCGTGGGTGACCATGACTACGGTTTTGCCAAGTTTTTTGACACAATGATCCATAAGCTCGTAAAAACGCACCCGATTCTCTGCATCCATACCCGTAGTAGGTTCGTCGAGCACAAGCAGGTCCGGATCTTGTGCCAATGCTCTAGCGATACAAATTCGCTGTTTTTGTCCGCCAGAAAGTTCTCCAATCTTACGTCTGCGAAGCTCCCACATTCCAACTTGACGAAGAGCTGCTTCAGCTGCTAGTTCATCAGCTTTGGTTAA
>JBILCE010000190.1:0-2920 GCA_044353305.1 Paenibacillus sp. | reverse complement strand
CAAAGAAGCACCCCCGATCCCGCACCTAGGAGGAAGAAAGATGATAAAGAAGTGGAAAATCCAATTGCATCTGACGTATGTTCGCGTTCTCCTGTTTTTTGGTCTAAAACAACAAGAGATTTACTATATCGGGGGAAGTGAAGCATTACCGCCGCCACTCACTCGGGAGGAAGAACAATATTTATTGGAAAAACTTCCTTCTGGTGACGCAGCCATCCGTGCGATGTTGATTGAGCGAAATCTTCGTCTTGTCGTCTATATTGCACGTAAGTTTGAAAATACAGGAATTAACATAGAGGACCTCGTCTCAATCGGCGCGATAGGATTGATTAAGGCAGTGAATACGTTCGATACTGATAAGAAAATAAAATTGGCCACCTATGCGTCTCGTTGCATTGAGAATGAAATATTGATGTATCTAAGACGAAATAGCAAAATTCGCACAGAAGTTTCGTTCGATGAACCGTTGAATACTGATTGGGATGGCAATGAACTTTTACTATCCGATGTGTTGGGGACAGAGGGTGACACGATATACCGCAACATTGAAGAGCAGGTCGACCGCAAATTGTTGAATAAAGCGTTGGATAAACTTACTAATCGGGAACGAGTTATTATGGAACTTCGCTTTGGCCTCCAGGATGGCGAGGAGAAAACACAGAAAGATGTTGCTGATCTGCTGGGCATTTCGCAATCCTATATTTCCCGCTTAGAGAAGCGAATCATTAAACGTTTACGGAAAGAATTTAATAAAATGGTGTAATCACAGTAGAACAACACTTCCATCTTTTACGCGAATAAACAAAAGTTCCCGGGGGATAATGTACAGTAAAGTTCCCCTGGGAGGTAATCAAATTGACCCGAAAAAAAGTCGAGATCTGTGGCGTTGATACCGCCAAGCTGCCGGTGCTAAGCAACGCCGAAATGCGGGAGTTGTTCGTGCAACTGCAAGCAAAGGGCATTCGGGTAGCGAGAGAAACATTGGTCAATGGGAATTTAAGACTCGTGTTGAGTGTGATTCAACGTTTTAACAATCGTGGTGAATATGTGGATGATTTGTTCCAGGTCGGATGCATTGGTCTAATGAAAGCAATTGATAATTTTGATCTTGGTCAAAACGTCAGATTTTCTACGTATGCTGTACCGATGATTATTGGTGAAATTAGACGTTACTTGCGGGATAATAACTCTATTCGGGTATCGCGATCACTTCGGGATATTGCCTACAAATCACTTCAAGTTCGAGATCAATTAACGAGTCAATTTTCACGCGAACCGACTTTTTTCGAAATTGCAGAAGTGCTTGGTGTACCGAAGGAGGACGTCGTGTTCGCGCTCGATGCGATCCAAGATCCAGTGTCCTTGTTCGAACCGATTTATAATGACGGCGGCGATCCGATTTATGTGATGGATCAAATAAGCGATGATCGCAACAAGGATGTTACTTGGATCGAAGAGATTGCACTTAAAGAAGCGATGCAGAGGTTAGCCGAACGGGAGAAAATGATCTTATCCATGCGATTTTTCGAAGGAAAGACGCAGATGGAAGTGGCAGATGAAATCGGCATTTCTCAGGCACAAGTATCGCGGCTAGAAAAATCAGCCATATCACAAATGCAGAAGTACGTAAAACCGTAGAGGATAGACCCGGTGAATGATGCGCCGGGTTTTGTTGCGTCATAAGGGGTGAAAAGGTGTGGGGTGGACAAACGGGGGCGACTATTTTTTGGACGGGGGTACATTTTGCCTAAGGTGCTCATATATTGTTTAGAAACAAGATGAAACGTGGTGAAGTGACATTGAAAATTTCGGATTTTCAATCCAAGGACGTAATTAATATTGTTGATGGGAAGAAACTTGGTCAGATTAGCGATCTCGAACTTGATCTGCGGCAAGGTCGCATCGAGTCGATTGTCGTGCCGAATTCCATTCGATTTTTCGGGTTGTTCGGAGGCGGGACTGATGTTGTAATTCCGTGGCGTAACATTATCAAAATTGGAACAGATGTCGTTCTTGTTAAGTTAGATGATTTACGGTCTTATCGACCGAACGAGACAGTTGATCCTAATGTGGAATTTCCTAGACCTTATCGGGAGCGGGAGCCTCGCGAGAAGGATCGATAAAACATTGGTCATGTGGTAAAATAAGTCTATTAGACAAGGGGAGGCACGTGATCGGATGGGGAAGGAACCTTTTGAGCTAAAGCGCCATGAGAATGGCTCGGAATTGCTTCTTCTCACCGCCTGGCACGTGCACCAGGGCGTTTCGGCAGGCTTCACCACAAGATGGGGTGGCGTCAGTAAGCACCCCTATAACAACCTTAACGTAGGGTTGCATGTGGCAGACGACTCGGTAGCGGTAGTTCGCAATCGTACCATTATTGCAGAGGCGATCGGTATTCCGTTGACGCAATGGACGTTTGGCGAGCAAGTGCATGGCGATCGAGTGGCGATCTTGACTGCTGCGGATGCGGGTAAGGGAACAATAGTAAGAGACACAGCGATCGAGGCGGCAGACGCTTTTATCACGAAGGAAAAGGGACTTTGTTTAGCAACGATGTATGCCGATTGTGTACCGATCTATTTCTACGATCCTGTCAATGAAGGGATTGGACTGGCTCATGCGGGCTGGAAAGGGACCGTGATGCGTATAGTGGAGAAGACGGTGCAGGCGATGACAGCATCGTTCGGCACACACGCGGATCAACTTTTGACGGTGATAGGCCCCTCCATTGGTGCATGCTGTTATGAAGTAGATGAGCACGTCGCTAGTCGAATTTGCCAATTGGACCTGGATGATGGAGTACTCTTTTCCACCTCTGGAGGCAAATATATGTTGAATCTACAAGAAGTAAACCGACAATTATTGCAAAAAGCAGGAATTTTGCCGTCGCATATCGAACTTTCTCAGATGAGCACGA
>JBILCE010000237.1:0-2930 GCA_044353305.1 Paenibacillus sp. | reverse complement strand
TTCACTAGAGTGAAAGGCTCCATCGCCAAAGGGACTGCTATCGCGCGAGTAGGGGAGCGTATCGTTACCGAGGGTGAGCTTATGTTCGCAATTAGCGATCGTAACGGACAGGGGGCAATGAAATGACCTTATCCGCAAACATACAACAGCAGTATGAGAGATGGCTTAACGACCCGGCCATCGACGATGCTACACGCCAAGAATTACTAGCGATCGTCGATGAGCCTAAAGAAATTGAGGACAGGTTTTATCGTGACCTAGAGTTTGGCACCGGCGGTCTGCGCGGTGTTATTGGCGCGGGGACGAACCGGATTAATCTTTACACCGTCGGTCGAGCCACCCAGGGACTGGCCCAATTTTTGCTGGCGCAGTTGCCGCCGGCAATGCAGTCGCAGGCTCAAATTGGTGGGGGCGGTTCTGGCTCCGTACCAGCTGTCGCGATCGCGTACGATTCGCGGCACATGTCGCCCGAGTTCGCGCTCGAGGCTGCATTGGTACTTGCCGGCAACGGCATCCGCGCCTACGTCTTCAAGGCGCTTCGCCCAACGCCGGAGCTGTCATTTGCCGTGCGTCATCTCAGTGCCAATGCCGGTATCGTCGTCACCGCGAGCCACAACCCGCCGGAGTATAACGGCTATAAAGTCTACGGCTCCGACGGTGGTCAGCTGGTCACCCAAGATGCCGCAGCAGTCACTGCGCAGATCTCTTCGATCACTGCATTCGATCAAGTCAAGCGGCTTTCGATCGATGAAGCGGACGCACAAGGTTTGCTTATCTGGCTAGGCGCCGAAATCGATGAAGCATTCATTTCCGCGGTCACGGCAATTAGCCAGAACCCGAATATTGTTCGCGAACAGAGTGACCGAATGAACATCGTCTATACGCCGCTTCACGGAACGGGCAATTTGCCGGTGCGCATTGCTCTCGAGCGGATTGGATTCGCCAACTTGCACGTCGTTCCCCAGCAGGAACTCCCGGACGCTAACTTTTCTACCGTCAAGTCGCCGAATCCGGAAGAACGTGAAGCGTTCACACTTGCGCTCGAACTGGCGAAGCAAAGCAACGCCGATCTCATCATCGGGACCGATCCAGATTGCGATCGAATGGGCGCCGTAGTGAAACATGCCAGTGGCGAATATATCGTCCTAACCGGCAATCAATCTGGCGCACTAATGCTTCATTATCTCCTAAGCAGCATGAAAGAAAAGGGCGTACTGCCTACCAATGGTGTTGTCATCAAGACGATCGTTACCAGTGAACTCGGGGCCACCATTGCCCGCCACTACGGCGTTGAAGTGATGAACACCTTAACGGGATTCAAATACATCGGGGAAAAAATGACCCAATTCGAGCAGACCGGATCTCATCAGTTTCTTTTTGGTTATGAGGAAAGTTACGGTTACTTAGCTGGCACATACGCCCGTGACAAGGACGGCGTGCTCGCTGCCATGCTGATTGCAGAAGCAGCTGCCTACTACAAGGCGAAAGGGTTGACGTTGTACGAAGTACTCGACGACCTTTACCGCCAATACGGTTACTTCCTAGAAAAACTCGAATCGCGGACCATGAAAGGCAAGGATGGCCTTGACCAAATCCGTCGAATCATGAACGACTGGCGTACCCAACCACCAACCCATGTCGCAGACATCGCTATCACGCAAGTGCTCGATTATTCGCTTGGACTTGACGGTTTGCCGAAGGAGAACGTACTGAAATACGTGCTCGCTGATGGTTCCTGGTTTTGTCTACGTCCTTCGGGGACGGAGCCAAAGATCAAAGTTTATTTTGCCGTCAAAGGCTCTTCATCAGAATCGGCGAACGGGCAACTTACTCGGCTAGTGCAGGCAGTCATGGGACAAGTAGACGGTTAATCATTTCAAAAAAAGAAGCAACGGCCGCCGCTGCTGAGGAGGTATGGCCGTTGTTTTTTGCCCGAAGGAGGGTAACATCTTGACTAAGTTTGGCCAAAACGCAAAAGCCCGCATTCGCATCATCCTGTGGGTACTTGTATGTATCGGACTAATCGCCTCGCTTGTCCTAGCGCTGGAACGATACCGCACCGAGCAATCAACCAAGAAAGTCGAATTCGTGTTTGACTATCGCGACCTGCTCGAAATTGCCGATTACCGCAATAACCCCCAGGCGTTCATCGATCGGCAATTGGATGAGATGAAGAAATCGGAAATTACCGGTCTCGCCGTCTATGAGAGTACACTTACCGAACTGCGGTTAGGCCGTCGAATCGAGATTTATAGCGCACGGGACGCCGCTGCACTGACGCAGAAGCCTCTTTTACCAGACAAAAATTTTACCTACGTCCTATTCTCAGAGTCCGCTAATCAAGCGGAAGTGAAGACGATGATTGAAGCGGGCTTTCAATCGATAGGTGTAGCAACGCGTGCATGGTCGTTTAAAAATCAGCAGGGACTCGAGATTGAGTTACCGATAGATGAAGCCTCTCTTAAACCCCTGACACCGGACTTTATCACCATTCGCACGCTTAAGGACAAAGGGTTTCATCTAGTAGTTAGATTGTCCAATCGTCGACCACTGAATCCGCAGGACATGGACGCTCTATTAGCCAAGCTTGCGAGTACTGGTGTGAAAACAATTGTCGTCGACGGGGATTCTGTACCTGGCTACGGCTATACATCTAACGCCAAATCTACTTTACATTCTATTGCGCAGGTCGCACAGTTATTAAATAAATATAAGTTGGGGCTCGCATCGATCGAATTACAGAGGATGCCCCAGAAGGGCTTTTTGACATTAGCGAAGGAAACGAACTTTAATGTATTGCGACTACACTCATTTACCGAAAGTGATGCAGATAAACTATCTGCCAGCTTAACCAAACAAGAACTGGATTCACGTATTAAGTCTGTTGCGGATCGATTCGTCCTCGCAGTCAAAGACCGCAATATTCAGAT
>JBILCE010000023.1:0-8594 GCA_044353305.1 Paenibacillus sp. | reverse complement strand
AAGTCTAGATGAATTGCTCCTAAATCCAGATGTCGATGCCGTTATCGTAAACACGCCGACGAATATGCACCGAGATGTTATGGTCAAAGCGGCGAATGCAGGCAAGCACATTTTTACTGAGAAAGTCATTGCCCCTACGCTTCGCGAAGTGAACGAAATTATTGCTGCCGTTAATCGAACTGGAGTAAAATTGACCGTTTCCTTACCACGATTAAATGAAGGGTATACGCTGGCTATTCAGGGAATCCTCCAACAACGTTTACTAGGACAGGTAACTCAAGTTCGCGTCCGGCTTTCTCACAGTGGGGCTACGGTTGGCTGGTTGCCTGCCCATTTTTTTAACCTCGAACAATGTGGGGGCGGTGCATTAATCGATTTGGGCTGTCACCCCATGTACTTAACGCGTTTGTTCCTTGGCGAGATGCCCATTCGTGTATCTGCTCAATTTGGCTACGTTACAGGTAAAGAAATAGAAGACAACGCCGTCGCTACATTGCTTACAGCAACGGGAGCAATTGGTGTAGTGGAGGCAGGCTTTGTTAATGCATTTTCCCCATTTTCGATAGAAATTCACGGTACAGAAGGAACCCTTTTGTATGGGTTTCCTGACGATAAATTGTTGCTACGTTCGAATGTGCTAGGCGAAGAAGCGTCCAAGGAATGGCGCATTCAGGAACAACCGAAGCGGCTTCCATCCGCATTCCATCAATGGGTATCTCATATTCAGAACAATACCGAGGCAATAGAGAACATCGCTCTGGCGACCGATTTGACTGCGCTGATGGAAGCGTCGAATTTGTCTGCTGCACAAGGTCAATCGGTCAATCCACAGAAACTGATTGATGATATAAGGTAGTCAGGTCTTGGTTACGGGCTGATCAGCTAAAGAAGACGTTGTACGTCAGTTTTCCAAACAGGGAGGAACATAGCATGGGCAAACCGTTGAAAATAGGTATTATTGGCAGTGGAGGAATTGCAGGGGCTCATGTTAGGGCCTATAAGAAAATGGACGATGTTGAAATTGTAGCGGTCGCTGATGTCATGCCGGGTAGAGCGCAGGAATTTATTGAGCGATTTGAACTGGTAGGCTCCCGTCCGTTTGAGGATCATCGTAAGCTACTTGAACTTGATCTTGACGGGGTAAGTATCTGCACACCAAACTTTGCTCATCATCAGACGAGTGTCGATTCATTGCTAGCTGGGAAACATGTCCTTGTTGAGAAACCGATGGCGGTGACCCTCGAGCAAGCTGTAGATATGGTCCATGCTTCAAAAAAAAGTGACCGGATGTTAACCATCGGTTTCCAGCCCCGTTATGATCCAAACATGAAAGTCTTGCAGGATATTGTGAAGTCCGGTCAACTTGGTAAAGTCTACTACGTACAGACGGGTGGTGGTCGACGTCGTGGGATGCCTGGGGGAACCTTTATTCGCAAAGATCTTGCTGGGGCGGGGGCATTGGCCGACATTGGTTGTTATTCCCTAGATATGGCGTTGAACACACTTGGATATCCAAAACCTTTAACAGTGTCAGCATTTGCATCGAATCATTTTGGCACCAATCCGTTGTATCATCGTGAGGCTGATCATTTTGAAGTGGAGGATTTTGGGGTTGCACTTATTCGATTCGAGAACGATCTTGTACTCAACTTCAAGATCTCATGGGCGATGCATATGGACACTCTCGGTTCAACTTTATTTCTTGGCACGGATGCTGGCCTCAAAGTTAATCCTGCTACAAATAACAGCCCATGGAGCGGGGTTTGGGACGGTCAAGTCGGATCAATCACACTTTTCCATGATATCCAAGGTCATCATACGGAAAGTGCTATTCCGCTTAAAGAGCATCAACTAAATCTGTTTGATGAGAAGGTACGTGACTTCGTTGTGGCGATCCAGGAAGGTAAGCCAGCACCGATTCCGGGTGAGCAAATTGTTCGTAATCAGGCAATTATTGATGGGATACTCCGATCGGCTGAACTGAAGCGCGAAGTAAACATCGAGTTACCCCAATTTTAAGACCGTGAATGTCTAGAAACGTGATGTAAACTTGAACGAACACACTTCCATAAGGTATAATTTTGTAGCCCAATAAATTCGGATAAGGAGCCATATAATGGAGAAAACATTAATTTTTGGACACAAAAACCCGGATACCGATACGATCTGTTCGGCCATAGCATATGCGAATTTGAAGTCGAAGCTAGGCGCTAATGTCGAGCCGGTTCGCCTCGGTAGTGTTAATGGTGAAACACAATTTGCGCTTGATAAGTTCAAGACGGCAGCACCACGACTTGTTGAGACAGTATCCAACGAGACGAAGACGGTCATTCTTGTCGATCACAATGAACGCCAACAGAGCGCAGTCGATATTGATCAAGTTCGAGTTGTAGAGGTGATCGACCACCATCGCATTGCTAATTTCGAGACTAGCGGCCCGTTATATTACCGCGCTGAACCTGTAGGATGTACCGCAACGATCTTGACTAAAATGTACAAGGAGAACGGCGTTGCGATTGATTCGAACATCGCTGGTCTTATGCTTTCTGCTATCATCTCTGATACTTTACTTTTTAAATCACCGACCTGCACGGAGCAAGATGTTGTGGCAGCACGCGAACTTGCAGACCATGCTGGAGTTAACGCTGAGACATATGGTCTTGATATGCTGAAAGCAGGAGCGGACCTTAGCGACAAGTCAATCGCTCAACTTATCTCACTAGATGCGAAAGAATTCAGCATGGGAAGTGCCAAAGTAGAGATTGCTCAAGTCAACGCGGTAGATGTTAACGATGTGTTATCACGCCAAGCGCAATTGGAAGAAGCTTTGCAAGCGAATATTGCCGAAAAGGGCCTCGATCTTTTCCTGTTTGTCGTCACTGATATCTTGAACAATGATTCGATCGGTGTTGCTTTAGGGCGTGCCGCAGATGCCGTGGAACAAGCATACAATGTCAAGCTCGTTAACAACCAAGCGGTGCTGAAAGGTGTCGTATCTCGCAAATCACAAATCGTACCGGTTCTCACTGAGACGTTCAACAAACGTTAATCCATTGATCAAACCAAAAATCGCCCGTATGCAGCAACCATTGCGACATACAGGCGATTTTTTATTTAGATTGTATCCCCAAGATCGACTTTCGGTTCTATAAATGATGATGCGAGCGGTAGGTTGATTGTAAACATAGTCCCTTGATTTTGCTCACTCCAGACATCAATCGTACCATCATGGTCTTGGATAATTTTCTGGCAAATGGATAGACCTAGTCCGGTTCCTTTTTCTTTGGATGTAAAAAATGGTTGAAAAATGGCATTCATGTATTCCTCAGGTATCCCAACCCCTGTGTCGCGAATCGTTAGAGTGGCATATTCATGCGAGCGACTTAGGGTGATGGTAACAGTACCTGGTGTGTTCATTGCTTCAAATGCATTTTTGATTAAATTAAGTATCACTTGAACGATCCGGTCACGGTCAACCCGAACAAGAATAGGTTGTGCTGGTTTCTGTACGAAAATCTCATGACCTTGTCGACTTGCTTCAGATTGGGTCAATGACAAGATACGATCCAAACATTCTTGGAACGATTGATCTTTGTATTGAATCGCTTGTGGCCTTGAGAATTGAAGAAACTCAGCTGTTAGCTCACTCATTCGGCTAATCTCGTTCATAATCGTTTCATAATAAGGACCAATCTGATAGCCGTTATATCGGGAAACTTGCAAAAAACCTTTAATGGTGGTCAATGGATTTCGAATTTCATGGGCCATTCCAGCTGCCATTTCCCCAACAGCCCGTAACTTTTCCGAGCGAAACAGGGCTTCTTCGCGTTTCAACCAACTGTCCCGCTTTTTCGAGAACAATTCGTTTTCAGCCGCCGCCATCACTTCTTCCTTTGTTTTTCCACTCTCCGGGTACAGTCCGCTACCATATCGGAGATTTAACCCTACCAGAGAAGGAATGATTTGATCGAGCAACAGTTCTACGGTTTCTATTTTTGTTTTTGTCAGATCAATTGCAATGGCGAACTGATCACCGCCAATACGAGCTAATAGAAGGGGGGAATTGAGATGTGTGCGAAAAAGTGTTGCAATTCGAACGAGCACTTCGTTCCCAATTTTGAAGCCACTTTTTAGATTTAACGATTTAAAATTTTGACAATCAACTAAGATAAGTTGAAAGGGACTTTTTTTGGCGATCAATTCGGTTAACCGTTTTTGATACTCTTGATAGTTATGCAAACCTGTAAGAGGGTCGCGTTTAGTAAACTGATTTTTTTCTTGTTGGAGTAAGTTTCTTTGTTTCTCGTTGTGTAACGTTTTTCGGATGAGCATCAATAAGGCAAGAGTTGTAATCCATATCGTAGTTAGAAGCAAGATCTCCTGCGGGCTCCAAGGGACGTAGGTTAAATGGATGATTGAGAATGTAGTCAAAAAAATACAGGAAACGACGAACGCGCTTAATTGATTGGAAATCCGCATAAGAGGTTGAAAAGATATAATCAAATAAAGCGCTAAACACCAATCTAACTGCGTGTAATAATGGAAAAGTCCGAGTAATAATACACTTAACCAAATAAGCCGTTGGTGCCTTTGCTGAGCAAATGACGAACCAATAAGTAAAAGGCCTGTGATAATCACAAGCCAAGGGTGTTTAGTTGTATGAAGGATCCACGCCGAGAACGACAAATAGAGGGTAAATATAGGAATTATAGAAAACCAAAAGATTCGAACCATATCTGATCACTTCCCGAAAACGGAATCGGTCAAGCCGTATCCTATATATACGACGGGACGTCATCCCAATCCTGCAAAATTAACAAAAAAGTGGAAATGATTTTTCCGCTTACGGGCGCAATTATTTTGTATACTATTGTGTTTTCTGTTTCAAAAATGCTCGACCATATTCACCGTGATTGTGTATGTTTGCATGTTCGATTTGGATCGTCGAATGCTCGATTCCGTACTTCTGATTCAAGGTTTCGTTTACGGCTAAAATGACACAGAACGGTTGAATATTTTGACTAATAAAGACGTGCGCGGTAAGCGAATAATGGTCGGTTGACACAGCCCATAAATGCATTTCATGGACATCTTCAACTCCTTCAACCGCAAGAATCTCACTGCGAATCTCCTCAAGGTCAAATTTCTGAGGTACTGATTCCATTAGGATGAAATAGGATTCTCGAATAATACGGAACCCACCTATGAAGATAATCGTGCCAATCACAATGGAAATCAGAGGATCAAAGATGGTATAACCGGTGAAATAGATCAGAACAGCAGAAACAATGACACCAATAGAACTAAGAAGATCACCTATAAAGTGCCAAAGCGCACTTTGGATATTAAGATTTTCCTCCTCTTTCATACTTCGGCTAAGCACAATCGTCATCACGATGTTCACAATAAGTCCGATGAAAGCAATGGTTAACATCAATTTAAAGTTGATTTCTTCGGGACGAATAAACCTAACGATCCCCTCATAAAAAATCCAGATTGCAATCACCGCGAGTGTTAATCCATTAATCAGGGAGGCAATAATTTCAAATCGTAAATAACCGAACGTGTAGCGCTTATTTGGCGGGCGTGTCGCCATATAAATTGCGAACATGCTTAGTCCAAGCGCCAGTACATCTGAGACCATGTGTGCCGAGTCAGATAAAAGGGCAAGAGAATTTGAAACAATCCCACCAATTATCTCCACAATGGTAAAAAACGCTGTTAAAATCAAAGTAATCCAAAGCGCACGCTTGGAAGTTGATTGTTTCTTCACATGATGCAGATGATGAAAATCATATTCCTTCATAAGGAACCTCCTTTATACAGTGATAATCATTCTTATTTAGAATTATTCTAAATAAGAAACCTGTTCCTGAATTATACATGCCAGTATCCAATCCCGCAAGCCAAAAAGAAGAGGAATTATCCGTTTTCAATAATCGTTCGATTTCGCGTGTTGTTATAGTCGTACAATTTGCTTCTGCTTTTGGCGGTAGAAGACCCAATGACGGAAGCCGATTGCATGCAAACGCTCGGCAACTTGCTCCCACTCATCTCCAACACGGGAAGGTTTGTGGGCATCAGAGCCAAATGTGACGTCGACTCCATAGTGAAGAGCCCGTTTCAAAATATCGTCAGCGGGATACCAACCCCCGCATTCTTTTGTTTTCCCAGAAGTGTTAATCTCAATGGCGATGCCACATTCTCCGATTATTTTAAGCGTCTTGTCGATTGACCCTGTCTGTATGTCTGAGAAGGCCGGGAAGTAGGCTTTCATGGCATCGATGTGTCCTAAAACTTGGAACATGCCACTTTTCGCCGATTGGGCAATGAGATCATAATATTCGTCCTTATGGACTCTAATTTCAGAAGGGGCGAGCCCCTTAAATCTTCTTTTGTTGAAAATGCTTACGTCTCGCACTTGATGTACGGATCCGATCACATAATCGAATGGATAGTTTTGATAAATCGCATGATACGTTGCAGCGTGATCCGGAAAAAAGTCTGACTCCACGCCAAGCAAGACCTCGATACGATCCTTGTACTGCATCTTCAGTTCGAGTACCTCTGCCACATAATTAGCGAATTCGGTGCGAGCCATAGCAATGCCAGGAAACGGTTGGTCCTCCTTATGTCCAAAATAAGGGGAGTGATCGGATATGCCGATCGCAGTAAACCCTTGTTGTATGGCAGATTCAATATAGTCACGGATAGATGACTCGGCGTGACCGCATCTCTCGTGATGGGTATGAAGATCAAATTTCATCAATTGTTCCTCTTTTCTGTAGCAACATTTACCTTACTCAGAGCCTAAGAAGCTTGTTTCTGGCATGCCCTTTAAGTCGTTCAAAAATTGGTGCATAGCAGTATTCAAATAACGCCCCGATTTATAAACGACACCAACTGGGTGACTGATGGCAAATTCATCGAGTGGAATGATTCGTAATGTGCTGCGCCTTATTTCGTTAAGAACCGACATTTTTGAAATAATTCCGGCACCTAAGTTTAATTCGACCATACGCTTTACTTCTTCACTGCTTGACAACTCCATTACAACATGTGGCTTGATGTCAAAACGGTGGAAGACTTGATCCGCAAAGCGTCGTCCGGCCGTATCCGGTGACAAAATAATAAACGAGGTGGAACGTAAATCTTCGGCTGTAGCCCTAGTCTTACGGGCAAGCGGATGGTCCGGCGAAACTACTAGTTCGAATGTGTCATAGTAAAGGACGGAGGTTTCGATACCTGCTACCCGATCTGTTAAATAGCCAATACCGATGTCGACTGTACCGTTCTCAACACTTGTCATAATCTGTGACGAATTCATCGAGTGGATGCGGGTCTGAATCAGTGGAAATTGATTTTGAAAATAGGACATGACCCTAGGTAATATTTGCATTGCAATCGATGTCGTCGTTCCGATATGAATTTGTCCCTGTGGTGTTTGGTCAAGATCAGCTAGCCGTTGTTTTAACTCCCTGGCAATACCCACGATTTGTTCCGCATGGCGGAGAAAGAGCTTTCCGCTGTCTGTAAGCGATATAGGCTGATTGCGGTCGATTAGCACGACTTGAAATTCGTCTTCCAGACTCCTAATCTGTGCCGAAACAGCTGGCTGTGTCAAGTTGAGCAATTCACCCGCTTTACGGAAACTCATCGTTTTGGAGATCATAATCAGCGTTTCCAATTGATTAATATTCATGTATTCGTGCACCTCACTTGTTGCGTAGAATGGTAAAAAAAATTGATCGTATATGTAGTAAGAGATAATATTTTTTTGTCATTATCATATCATTGGTTCCAAAAACAACGCAACACGACGGTGCATCATCATAACCTTGTAACTTACTCAAATTAGAATATAATTGTCTTGTGTGCAATTTAATGAAAAAGTGAGGAAAATGAAATGGATGCAACTAAATCCAACGTGCGAATGACGGTCATCGGTTTAATGTTGGGGCTCCTACTGGCAGCGCTTGATCAGACTATTGTGTCTACAGCGATGGCGACAATTCTTGGTGAATTTGGCGGGCTAGATAAGTTTGTGTGGGTGTACACGGCCTACTTGATCACAAGTGTAACCGGGATGCCTATTTTCGGGAAATTGTCTGATATGTATGGACGAAAGTATTTCTACCTTGGCGGTCTCGTTATATTTATGATCGGTTCGGCTCTATGTGGGACAGCACAAAGTATGGAGCAACTTATTCTTTACCGTGCGATTCAAGGAATCGGTGGCGGTGCACTTATGCCGATCGTTTTCACCATTGTATTCGACATCTTTCCAGCCGAGAAACGTGGTAAGATGCAAGGGTTATTCGGCGCGATGTTCGGGATCTCTAGCGTGCTTGGGCCATTGGCAGGTGCGTTCTTCACTGACTATGTGAATTGGCGTTGGTGCTTCTATATTAACTTACCGTTAGGCATTATCTCGTTCTTTATGATTATGGCCACTTATCATGAATCAAAACAACGCACCAAACAGAAGATCGACTGGGTTGGTACCATTATTATGGTCGGCGCGATTCTCTGTCTTGTGTTTGGTTTGGAGTTAGGTGGAAAAGAATATGCATGGAATTCCTTACCAATTGTAG
>JBILCE010000016.1:0-8973 GCA_044353305.1 Paenibacillus sp. | reverse complement strand
GCTAATGATTTGCGCTAAGTCTTCAATTGAATAAATATCATGATTGTTCGAAGGAGAGATTAAGTCTGATCCGATTGTCGCGTTCCGTGCTGCTGCGATTTTTGCTGTAACTTTCGAACCCGGCAGGTGACCACCTTCGCCTGGCTTTGCCCCTTGGCCGATCTTGATTTCAAGGAATGCAACGGCGTTCGCAAGTTCGACATTAATGCCGAAACGGCCCGATGCAACTTGTGCACCGCGTGTCCGTTTGTAACGGCCGAGCATGTCTTTGATTTCGCCGCCCTCGCCATTCATCGTTACCATATTCAGACGTTCGCCTGCTTCCGCGTATGCACGGAATGCTGTTTCATTCTGTGAACCGAATGACATGGAAGAGATGAGCATTGGCAAGTCGTGGCCACCAATCGAAATATCTACTTGTGATGGGTCGAGAGGTTTGCGACCTTCAGCAAGAGCTTTTTCGAAATTGATGCCGGCAACATGGCGAATTGAGATGGGATTGCGGGCTTCTTCTTCACGAAGTTTATCACGATAATCGGTATAGGGAGCTGTACCGGAAGCTGCGTCGCCTAGAGCTTTCCACATACGTTGGAAGAAGCGGAAGTTCTTCGATGCTTTCGCTTTCGTATTATGGTAATCGTCGTAGCGACTGGATGCATCAGCTTCCAATTGGTCAAAGCCCGTACCAGCTTTATCGCTACCTAAATAGTTCACAATATCAAGCACTTCTGCTACCTCAGGCTTTAGGCCAATAGAGGAGAAAAAGCGGGTGTAACCGCGCAGTTCGTGCGTTCCGATGGTAGAAATGACCTTCTCTAAACCTTTATTAAGGGCGGTAAACACCTTATAGGCGGCAGGTGCGCCGTCTTTAGACGAGGCTGTGGCAAACAGCAGGTGAGGCGAGATCGCATCTGCACCAAGACCGTAAGCAAGTGCAATATCATGCAAACTACGGATTGCAGCAGAGCGCAGGATGATCGATGCATGGCGACGTAAATTATCCCCATGACCAAGTTTCTCAGCGCGCAGCGCGATATCGATAGCAGATACAGCAAGATGCGGATCGAGCCATAGTTGATCGTTTTGATGGGCTTGAGCATCGTCGAGTACGACAAGCAGAGTGCCGTTTTTAACTGCAGTAATGGCCGATTCCGTTAATTCAGCCAGACGCGATTTGATCGATTGACCACGCGCAAATGTGATTGAAAAAGTTGCAACAGCGTTCTCGCCAAAAAACGATTTAAGCTGTTCGAACGAAGGCTGGTGCAGCGCACTTTCGCTATCCACGCCGTTGGTACCTTCAAGCAAGAGTGGATATAGAATTTCCAGGCGTGGCTTAACGTTCGGGTCCGATTGAACGGCCGGACGAGGACCGATTACGATACGAGTGGAGAAATGTTCCATCTCGCGGTCCCGGTCGATCGCTGGATTGGTAACAACCGCTACACTTTCCTTGATGAAGTCAGGAATGTTAACCCGTTCAGGATTAAGGGCTGCATGCGGGCTATCATGACCAAGGGAACGAATCGGTTCATTGCCTGTTTCAGCCATAGTCTCAATCATCGTAATGCCATCACGATCCCAACCAAAAGAACTGTATACGGAATCGGTGGCTTCAATTGTGGTTCCCGGAGTCGCTTCAACGCCAATGGTGGTATAAGTTAGATGCTTACGCAGACCATCAAACGTCACTTTTTGCTTAGCGCGCTCTAATACGATCGTCTGTAAGCTTGTGTAAGGAATAACTTGGACGTGTTCGCCCGCTGTCAAGACAACGCCGATTTTCTCGCCTGGTGCGATCGGCTTTGGATCGGAAACCATTTCATCTGCAGTAATGACGCCTTGTTCCGATGAGAAGTATAGGGAAGCTTCACTTTCAACCATCCAAACCGGACGAAGACCAAGGGCATCGACGCTGAAAATACACTCGTTGCCGTAACGGGAAACAATTCCCGCCGGTCCTTGTGCATAGTGACCCCAAATTTGTCGGAAATACACATATAGGTCTTGCAATTCAGGACGAAGTTGCTTCATCTCATGATGAATAGGAGGGAACATCAGCTCCATTGCTTCGAACAATGACATGTCGAAACGATGAATAAAGTTCTCGATCGTACGATTCATGTCCTGGGAGTCAGAACCATTGTCGACGAGTGGAACACCGATCATATCGGCTTCGTAGCGCATTTTTTTGACCGTGTTTATCTCACCGTTATGGCCAAGAAGCGAGAATGGCTGTACGCGGAAGAAGCTCGACTGCGTGTTCGTCGAATATCGGTTATGGCCGATGGTAACTTGGGCGGCGAAGAGCGGATCACGAGTATCGTTGAAATAGGCAGGCAAAATGCTTGCAGCGCCCATTACTTTGTAAGCAGCTGTTACGTTACTTAAAGTAGCAACGTGAACGTAGTATTGCGTCTCAATGGCAATATGCAACTCATAAAGATGATCCGCCACTTTGACGCCTGGTTGCTTACAGATCGCAGCGATCTGCCAGAATGTTGGCTCATCATTAAGGCCGTTCGGGCCAAGCACGGAAGGATCGACTTGGTTTTCTAGTTCCAATACAATCTCCACGTTATGCTGTTGAAACAATTGACGAATGCCATCTTGGATTTGCACGACCGATAGAGCTAATTTGCGAGGGACAAAAATATGCCCGACTGCGAAATTGTCTTCGTAGGCCAGTTTGCCGTCTAACCCTGCTTGTTGTAAGCGATTCTCCCAAAGTGCACGAGGAATATCGGTTAAAATACCACACCCATCGCCTTCGCCATTAATGAAGCCGGATCGATGCTCCATTTTGACAAGGGCTTCGATGGTTTTGCGAATGTTATCGCGGGAGGGGACTCCATTTTTCTCGATAATACAAATAATACCGCAGCTGTCGTGCTCTACTTCTAATAAGTTTTGGAAGCGGCCTTCGTTTATCATTGCTTGGTTCATGTCGAACGGTCAGTTGACTGACCTGCACCCCCTATGATGGTAAAATAAATAGTTTTGTTATAGTAGAAATGAATTAAAATAAGTGTTTGTGAATAATAATGCATCGTTATTGCGACTCGAGCAACCCATTTCATCTTGATATGATGACGACAAGATGTTGCACCTGTGAATTGGATCATGGTGGTTAGAAGGTCATGATCATCAATCATTTATGCAAAATACGGTTATTTATGAAAAAAAGCCCGAAAAAAAAGGGGTATGCTTTTAAGGTAAATTAGATATAGAATAACACGGTTTGGGGTATCATACAATAGCAGAAAGGCTCGGGAGATCGAATGTAAGCGCTATCTATTTTGCATATTCGTGAATAAATTGAATTTGTGAAGGGTGAAAGTGGCAAAATCGTGAAAGACGAACAAACGATGAACCAGATAGGGCCATCGTTCGGAAATGACAGAAAGTACTTGTATGCTAGATGTTCTTTCTAAAACGTATGTAGTAAGGCTGAATGTCGAAAAAGATATTGCGCATAAAGAAGATGGTTTGTCTACAGCGTTGCTAACGCTTTGTCGGTGATTTCAATTGTTTGGTCAATGTCGGCTTCCGTGTGGGCTGTCGTCAAGAACCAAGCCTCGTACTTAGATGGCGCTAGGCAAATGCCTTGTTCTAGCATGGAACGGAAAAAGCGGGCGAACTGTTCGCCATCCGCTGCTTGTGCTTCTGAGTAATTCGTTATTGGATGATCGCAGAAGTGCGTCGAGAATGCGCCGGCAATCCGATTGATGGTGAGCGGTACTCCGCGTCGGGTGGCCGTTTCGGAGATGCCAACGGTCAAGCGCTCAGCGAGCGCGTCAAGTCGGGCGTAGGTGCCAGGCGCGGACAGCGCCTCTAGGCAGGCGATGCCTGCTGCGATGGAGGCAGGGTTGCCCGCCATGGTCCCGGCCTGATAGGCCGGACCGAGGGGCGCGACCTGCTCCATGATGGCCTGGCGGCCACCGTAGGCACCAATCGGCAGGCCACCGCCGATGATTTTGCCTAGGGCCGTCAGGTCCGGGCATATCGCCTGCCAGGCGCTGTCCGCGCCGAGCGTGCCCGCACCTGCGTTCGCGACACCCACGCCTTCTGCTTCCAGTGGAAGTCCGGTGTACGTCTGCGCCGCGCCATAATGGAACCGAAACGCTGTGATCACTTCGTCATAGATCACGAGTGCACCGTATGCGCGAGCCAATCGACACAATCCCTCGAGGAACCCGCGATGCGGCATAACCATGCCGAAATTGCCGACAATCGGTTCGACCATCACGGCTGCTGTGTCCTCACCCCAACGTTCAAGCGCTTGCTGCAGAGCATCCAAATCGTTGAACGGAACAGTGATGACTTCTTGTGCGATGCTAGTTGGAATGCCCGCGCTATCTGGAATCCCAAGTGTCGATGGGCCTGATCCAGCTGCTACTAGAACGAGGTCGGAATGCCCGTGATAACAACCGGCAAATTTAATAATTTTCGTCCGACCGGTAAACGCTCGGGCAACGCGAATCGTTGTCATGACCGCCTCTGTGCCTGAATTTACAAAGCGCACCTTGTCCATCGATGGGATTGCTTCTTTTAACATGCGGGCAAACACAATCTCCAACTCCGTCGGTGTTCCGTATAACGTACCATTCTGTGCGGCGCGGACAATGGCATCTGTCACATGAGGATGTGCATGGCCTAAAATGATCGGTCCATACGCTGCCAAATAATCAATGTAGCGATTACCATCGACATCCCAGAAGTAGGCGCCCTTTGCTGATTTCATAAATACTGGCGCACCTCCGCCAACCGCTTTGAACGACCGGGATGGACTATTCACCCCGCCTACAATATGTTGAAGAGCTTGCTTATACAGTTCGTTGGATTGTTCCCTTATAATTCCCATATGAATTCCTCCATGAAAATTTGATCTTTCTATCCATAGTAACGCAAATAGGCCATGCGCACAAAACGCATCACCTGGTTTTCTTTAGTATGGTCAACGATCCTTATCAGTTTTTACTTAGGAGCTGTTTCCGCCAAAAGTTGCTGGACATAAAGCTTTAGCTTCCTCTCATTTACGCCAATCACAGACGCGCCATGAACGTGTTTATTTTCTACTAGATCCATCGGTGGAAGTTGAGCTTTTACAACTTCATTTACTCTCACATCCATAGCAAGTGGAGCGAATTTCAACATCTCTGAAACGCTAATATTTGTCTCCACGAATGGATAGACAGCATGTAGCATCTTCGGTAAACGGATGAATGACCACCCCGATTGCAACTTGCTTATTAGCGCGGTTAAAAACTTTCGTTGCCTGTCCGAACGGGAAAAATCACTCATAGCATCATGCCGGAAGCGGACGTATTGAAGCGCCATTTTGCCGTCGAGATGTTGCATCCCTTTTTTTAACTGGATATCAAAAAGATGATCGTCCGCAGAGTCCGCATAACGCATGTTCTTCTCGACATCGATCTCAATCCCACCAAGTGCATCGATTAACGCAATAAAACCTTGAAAATCGGTGTATACATAAAAGGGAATCGGGATGCCAAGTAAATCGCTAACTGACTTCATTGCAAGTTCCGGCCCACCTAACGTGAGTGCATAATTGATTCGATCTTCGCCATGGCCAGGAATAGCCACATAGGTATCACGTAAGATCGAAAACAAGTAAGCCTTTTTCGTTATTGGATGAATGGATGCAACCAGCATGGAGTCCGACCTTGGAACATCAGATTTTGCAACCATTCGGGAGTCGCCGCCTAACAGCAATACGTTTATGGGCTTGTTACTTTCCCATTTAGATGCCCCAATCACCTCACTCCCGTTCAAATTATTTTTTGGTAAACTTGCTTGGTAAAATATCGACTCTTTCTGACTGTTTTGAATATCTTGGGCAAAATGATAAACCGCAAAAGCATAATAGCCGCCGACGCCAATAACAAGTAAGATAATGCTGAGGGATGTCCACAATATATAGCGTTTCAAGGACAGGAGCCTCCTTTTTAGATGCGAACTTACCTTTTGCTTTTGAAATTGTTAAGTTATCATAGTGTGGGACGCTCTTCCAATTAGATTCGGCTAATTTGGTTTCTGTTAATCATCCAATATGTGGTGCCGTTTAGCGAAGCTTCGAGAGGGGAATATGTGATGAAATCTGCTATTTCAGTTGAGCATTTGATTAAACAATTTCGAGTTCAAATTAACCGTGAAGGGGTTAAAGGAGCGTTACGTGATTTATTCCAACGCGAATACCGAACCGTAGATGCGGTTAACGATATTAGCTTTCATATCCCACAGGGGGAGATTTGTGGATATATTGGCGAGAATGGTGCCGGTAAGTCGACGACGATTAAGATGCTGACGGGTATTCTCGTCCCTACTTCGGGCGATATTCAGGTCAATGGATTCGTTCCCTATAAAGATCGTGAGACGTTTGTTCGCGGTATTGGGGTAGTGTTCGGTCAGCGCAGTCAGTTGTGGTGGGATATTGGTGTAATTGAGTCGTTTCAATTGCTGCGTAAAGTGTACCGTGTAGGCGAAAAAGATTACAAAGAGCGGTTGGACGAGCTGGTTGAACGTCTAGAACTAGCTGATATCCTGAACAGACCGGTACGTAAGCTTAGCCTAGGTCAACGTATGCGATGCGAATTGGCTGCGTCCCTTTTGCATAATCCGTCTATTTTATTTTTAGATGAGCCGACGATCGGCCTCGATATTGTGGTGAAGATGGAAATACGAGAGTTTCTTAAGGATCTAAATCGTCGATATGGCACGACTATTTTGCTGACGACGCACGATCTGCAAGATATTGAGGCGCTTTGCTCGCGGGTCATTATGCTGGATGATGGAAGGGTGATTTATGACGGTGGTTTGGACGAGTTGAAAAGTCGTTGGGCCAAAGGTAAGGAAGTCGTTTTCCATTTCGGCGAGCCATTTTCCTTGAAGCGACTTGAAGAACTGACGGCCGGCTTGCCCGTTCGTTGGACGTCTGACCACGATTTGTCAGCGAAGGTGTGGATCCCATCTGAAGAGGCTAACGTGTCGGAGACGCTAAGTCGTATTGTCAGCGTGATGACTGTCAAGGATATTCAAATTATTGAGACGAACACCGACGACATTGTCCGTGAAATTTATCGGAGCGGTTCGGCCAACAAATCGTCAGGGGGCCATTAGCAATGACGAGTGCTTATCTCGACCTTATCCGCATACGGTTCCTCATGATGCTTGCTTATCGCGTTAATTATTATAGTGGTATTCTCATTTATGTGATTAACATTGGGGCGCAATATTTTCTGTGGAAGGCGATTTACCAGGGTCAAGGTTCAATCGGTGGTATGGATATGACCATGATGACGACCTATGTCGCGATTTCGTGGATGGCACGGGCGTTTTATTTTAACAATTTGGACCGCGACATTGCGAATGAAATAAAGGACGGCAGTGTAGCCATTCAATTTATTCGACCGTATAAATATTTAATGGTCAAAATGATGCAAGCCTTCGGAGAGGGACTATTCCGACTACTCTTATTCACTGTACCCGGTATGCTTATCGCGTCATTATTGTTTCCCGTTCAATTACCGCGAGATCCCAGCACTTGGGGACTGTTTCTTGTAATGTTACTGTTGAGTTTTCTTATTAATTCTCAGATCAATATGCTTACGGGTCTCAGTGCTTTCTATATCGAAAATAGTGAAGGATTGATGCGTATGAAACGTGTATTGGTCGATCTATTTTCAGGGCTAGTTGTACCAATTAGTTTTTTTCCTGAATGGGCGGTGTCGGTGCTGAAGTGGCTACCCTTTCAGGCCATCACGTATTTGCCAGCTTCTGTGTTTACCGGAAAAACCGTCGGTACCGGGATAGGACAAGTCCTTTTCCTACAACTATTATGGTTCGCCCTTTTACTCATCCCGATTGCGTTCATGTGGCGCAGAGCAAGGCATCGCTTGTTCGTGCAGGGAGGTTAGTAAATATGGTGAAATTTTATGGATCTTTAATGCTGGATTATTTCAAAAATTATATGAAGACGAGACTCACTTACCGCGCTGATTTCTGGATTGAGGTGTTGTCTGATTTACTGTTTCAAGCAATGAATTTGTTCTTCGTCTTGATAGTGTTTCGGCATACGCCACTTCTTGGTGGATGGACGGAGCAACAGATTTTGTTTATTTATGGATTTTTCATGGTTCCTTATGGGGTGTTCGTTTGTTTCTTTAATTTGTGGAACTTTTCGGAGCGCTATATTGTAAAAGGTGAAATGGATCGGGTATTGACTCGCCCCGCTTATAATTTAGCTCAACTGGTGTTGGAGAATATGGACCCTTCGTCGTTAATTGGTTCGATTGCTGGTTTCCTTATTATGGCTGCGACATGGCCTTACTTGGATGTGTCCATTCATTGGTATGACCCGTTGATGTTCGTGCTGCTTTGTTTAGGTGCTATCCTTCTATATGCTGGCATCTATGTGTTGCTCATTTCTTTGTCCTTTTTTATCGATGCTCCTACTGGAATTTTGCCGCTGATTTGGAATATTCAAAACTATGGGCGATACCCGATTACCGTATATAACCGAATTATTAAAGTATTATTGACTTGGATTTTGCCATTTGCCTTTGTTGGTTTTTATCCTGCAGCGTATTTTCTAGATCGAGAGAACTGGGGCGGGATGGCGCTGTTGACTCCACTTGTTGGGCTAATCTTTTTCTGGATCGGCATCCTATGCTGGAATTTAGGCGTTCGAAAATATCGCGGAGCCGGCTCCTGACCATTGCAAGACGTAATCATTGTAAGACATGCCCATCTTAAGTCGTTGAGATTGTTCGAAGTGAACTTTATACTGAAAGAGAATGCACCTTAAGGAGGGTTTGGAATGTCAGAAGCAATAGAAGTGAAAGTTGGGGAACAGGTGCCAGATTTTACGTTGCCTGGTTCGAATGGTCGACCGGTTACGTTATCGGAGTTTCGTGGCAAGAAAGTGGTTCTGTATTTTTACCCGCAAGATTT
>JBILCE010000189.1:0-2945 GCA_044353305.1 Paenibacillus sp. | reverse complement strand
TTAAAACATATAAAATACTGTTCGGTCTCAATCAGTATCTTGTATGTGGTAATGATGCCATTCGTTTTTCTCTTAACCGAGAAAGACGATGCCCCAGGTCTTATAATATTCGGGATCTTTCCTATTTTTGCTTCGATGGTAATTGCAGTATTTGCATCTGTTCTTCAAAAACTATTATCGATGTCATGTTGGATACAAGAAAAATGAGTGTAACTGAGCCTTAAACCTCAAGCATACCCTCCATCTTAAATGCCAAAAAAACAGCAACCTGCGCTAACATTCTCATTAAAGCTTATTTCTCCAATCATTTTCATTTCAAACATTCATTTTGTCTCTAAATTGTCCAGGGGTCAGGCCAACATGCTTGCGGAACTGACGGATGAGATAGGAGGGCTGATAATGGACAATATCGGCAATCTCCTGAATTTGTAGATCGGTTGTCAAGAGGAGTTCCTTAGCTTTGGCGATCCGCAGCTCTGTCAGGAAATCCATGAATGTCATTTTCATTTCATCTTTGAAAGCACGGCTAAGGGTGTATGGCTTGATGCCAAATTGTTCGGCATAATGCTCCAGGGAAATATCAGATGTTAATTCCTGCTTCATCAGTGCAACAATTGACGGTAAAACATGCTTGATTTGTGCTATAGAAACGGTGCCTGCCAAGGAGATGAACGGGAGAATGACAGCCTCGCGAAACCAGTTTATCATTCGCTCTGGTTCATTCATTGACATTAAGGTGGTATACAAGTCTTCTCCCTTTTCAAGGACCATAGGATCAATTCCTTTGGACAAAAGCAGATGACGAAGCGTAGATAGAAGCTGAATAAGTCCGTGCTTCAGCGAAATTTCAGTTGTTGACTGATCGACAAGCTTGCTGACCATAGTATGCAACAGGTTTCCTGTCTCTTCCCACAGCCCCATTGTAAATACCCGAATGATCTCTTGTTCTAACGCAATAGGATAACTCATCCCTGGCAGACGCTCAAGATTCATCTCCCGAATATTCAGTATTTGACCTGTTTCCTGTGGGTTACGGTAATGCAGGGCACGACGCGTCTGTTCGAACAGATCAGGCACCTTGCAAAGCTCTTCTGTGGTGCCACCGAGTGCGGTTGTTACTCTAATCTTCAATATACGGCCTAGCGTTTCAAGCCAAGTATCCGCAAGCTGGTACAATTCACCAATTACTTCTTCACGACTTAGACCTCGATCATAGAAGAACAGGACTCCTACGGAAAGGTCCAATAAATTAATGACCTTTACGTGCTGGAAACGAGTCCGAGATATTTCCTCCACAATATTAGCAGCGGCGAATGTCATGAGCTCTTCATTGTACTCGAAGGAAGTGCTTTGAAACATCGGGCTACTTCCCATCTGAATGATGGCCACTGCGCAACCGCTGTTAGTTGCATCCCAACCCATGGAGTTTATTCGGGCTGCAAGCTCATCTTCAGATAAGAAATAAAGATACCCTTGTGTGTATTGAAGTAGAAATCCATCTTGTATTTGCGGCACAACTTGTTTCCACTTCATCTGTAAATCTTTCTGTTCTGCAAGTAAACGCTGCCAAGTCTTTTCAATATATTCAATCTCGTCATGAAGCCCGTTCTGTTGCAACGAGTCCGTCCCATTGTGGAATAAAGAGACAATTCGCCGAACAGGTCCATACAGACGGCGTGACGCAAACCATGACAGGATGCCAGCTGTAACAATTCCAGCGCTTCCAAGAATCAGCAAGATTGTTGTAAAAACCCGTAACGGATTCGTGATCACTGATAATGGGGTAGCGGACACATATTGCCAGGATTCACCTAGTCTGTTGAAGGAACGATAACTGACCGAATAGGTTTCCCCATCCGCTACAAGCTGTAGAGATGCGTTACGATTGTTCTGCAGGCGCATATGTTCGAGGGCGCTTAATATTATGGTTGTTGCGGCTTCACTCCGAACCGTGTTCTGGGATGACATGATGTTGCTGTCACGCATCAGCCATGAGAACGCACCATTTGAAGTTTGATTGTTGACAAGCCGATCCAACGCATTCTGATTTATGTATATCAGTAGTGCTCCATATGTGGTTGTGCGGCGATCCGTGAGCTTGATCACGAGAGCTCTGTATTGACTAGGATCGTTGTATTTTACCTTACGAATTTGATCGACCCAATAGATCGATTGCTTGTTCGTCATCAGGCCTTCATAACGGCTACGCATCTCCTGATCCTCAATACGCCTGACCCCAGATTCATCGCTAATCACGGATTTTGTATCGTGCAAATACAACGCAATGCTTTCAATCAAAGGATTTCCTCCGCTAAATAGGGTCAAGGAGGTGTAAAGATCGCGCGTTCTTTCAAAATTAAGATGAAAAATTATTTTGGTTAACTCCGAATCAAATGCCGGATTTAATGCCAACTGGTAAGCAAACATTTCTAAATAATTAAATTGATCCTCCATTCGGTCCATCGTCTGCTGAAGATCAGCTTGATGTGCCGAGTGTAATTGCTTCGTTATGTAAGAACTATTTATGGTATAAACACCAACGCCGAAAAGCAGGCAAGGAATGGAAGCTACGATCAAAACTAGGATAAGACTTTTCCTATAGTAGTTATTGAGCATTGAACTTCCCCCATTCTGCAAGAATGTATTATCGTAGGAAATCGACACATGACAATCATGATTATGTGGAGGCATGACGCATACAAAAATGGATTATGGCAGGAAACTTGGATTCATTTTAAATTAAATATAGCAGAAAAGACAAACAAAATTTTTGGGTGGGGGTACGAAAACAATTGGGGAAATGGAGCATCTTTCTAGCCAGAGCACGTCGGGACAAATTTCTATATGCTCTAGCACTACCAGGGTTAATTTACTTTGTACTTTTTAAGTATGTTCCAATTGCCGGAATAGCGATCTCGTTTCAAAATTACAATCCATTCCTCGGG
>JBILCE010000247.1:0-2946 GCA_044353305.1 Paenibacillus sp. | reverse complement strand
AAAATAAAAGAAATCACTTAAATTATTTCAGAACGAAAATAGGTTTTTTATTTCAAAACTTCGCATTAATTGACAATAAAACCGTCAAGGAGAATTTGAGGCTTATTCGTAAAAATTGTAAGACGAACTTATCTATAGAAGAAGCACTGAAAATTGTTGGGTTAGATGAAAAATCGAATAATAAAGTTTATACATTATCCGGAGGCGAGCAACAACGGGTAGCCTTAGCTAGATTAATGCTAAAAAAATGCGATATTATTTTAGCTGATGAACCAACCGGTTCTCTCGATAAGAATAATGCGGAAATTGTGCTTAACATTTTAAATAAACTCAATGAACAAGGTAAAACTATTTTACTTGTCACACATGACGAGGATGTTAAAAAACAAGGGAACAGAGTGGTAAACTTATGATAAATATTAAATTGAAAAAATTTCTTGTATTTATTGTTTTATTATATGCAACTTGGAATTTGATTTGGTTTTTATTAATAGCGATCAAATATCATAAATTTGTAGAGGTTATACCTAAAAATGAATGGGGTTTGCATTTTATTAAGAAAGAAGATGGCTACATTTACAGTGTAAAAAAACCAGGTTATTTAAGATTCACAGGGAATTTGGGAATTTCTAACAACGAAAATCAGGAAGCTTTAATAATTTGGCCATTAATATCTGGTGGATATGAGTATGGTTTCAGAATACAGAAGAATGGTGTAGCGTATGAGATTTATGTTGATGAAAATATGGAACCAATACATAAAGATGATAAGGTTGCAATCCAAAAAGTTAAAGAATATAAGGCTGAATTAGAAGAATTACTTTCTAAGGCAAATGAAATGTGGCAGTTGGAATAATAGCAGATTCTCCCTCAACTATACTTGTTATCGCAGCAGCAGGCAATCAAGGAGTAGGCTCAGAAACTGAACTTTATCCTGCCTTATATCCCGAGGTCGTATCAGTTGGGGCAGTTGGGAAAGATCATCAAAGAGCTGTTCATTCTAGTACTTGCTCCGAGTTGGACTTAGTTGCTCCGGGAACGGATATTCTCAGTACGACTAGTCACGGTAAATTCGGAGTGATGACAGGAACATCAATGGCAGCACCTCACGTTATCGGTGCGGCTGCTCTTCTATGGAGTAAAAATAAAAAATGGACCAGCGACCAAGTAAAAAAAGCCTTATACGAATTGGCTACACCTCTTGGTGACGCTAATGAGTATGGACATGGTTTGGTAAACGTGGCCAAAGCCCTTGTAAAGCAAAATGGGGCTTTTAATTTGACTTCGTGGGGTGGAAATTTATAATGAACATTAAGAAAAAAACGATTGTTTCATTATCACTAGCTCTTGTAATTGTAGCAGCGGGAGTGTCTTACTACCGTCAATATAATTCATTTACGGGTAACATTATCTCATTAGATGCTTCCGATATTAAGGATTTCGAAAGTTATCAAAGCATTGAACAATTTTCGGACGCGGTAATAGTAGGTACTGCAAAAATTGATGCAAGTAAGGATCGAAATGTCGTAAAGCATTTCCCTGATGGCCAGTTTGAATATGCTTATTCAAAAACTGATTTTGTTGTTAACAAAGTAATCAAGGGTAATCTCGCCGTTAATTCAACAGTTGAAGTCATTGAACCATATGGTTACTATCAAACAGCTTACGGGAAACAACAAGTTACGCTTGATGGCTATAAAGGGGTTAAAAATAACTCTAAGTATTACCTTTTCTTAAAGAAAAACCTGGATGGTCAATATACGATTTTGAATTACACTTTGGGCAAGCACAATATTGATAATACTGATGTTGACGATAACAATGCACAACCGTATGATAATGCTACTTTAAACAAAAATAAGCAAAATATTAGATCCGAAGTATTAAAGAAAACGAAAGAGCTGAATTTAGAAAAATAAGACGCCGATGTGGTAGGAATACGGAGTAAGAACGTTTAAAGTAAAGTGCCCCCCTGTAATTTAGGGGTGCACTTTTACGCAAAAAGAAAGATTTTGCGAAATAGTATGAGCCAAACCATGCTAACACACGTCGAGACAGTCGTGAGGATAGAGCGGAACCCTTGATATTACTGGGGTTTCGGGTTTTTCAGCCGTTTTAATAGCTTTAACAGGTCCCCTCAAACAAGTCGTTTGGGGGGATTTTTGGCTAGGGGGGGGTCGCACCTTTTCGCGAATGTATACCATTTTGCGTAAAAGTTAAGAGTTTTGCGTAAAAGTATATGGGATTTGGTGAAAAAGACAACCCAAAGAAAGTGAATCAAGGTAAGGGACTTACCCCAAAGCGTTAGGCAAATCAAAACACCTCCAAGATTGTCCCCTTATAATACGAAACCGGTTTATTCACCTGATAGGTGCTCTGATCCCTGTCTCACAAAAGTGTTCAGTCCCAAAAAACCCGTAACTATTTTTGATTACAATGTCACTAAGCTATTAGACAGATAGATGAGTTAACATGTACATAATTACATAAGTACCTTCTAATTAAAATGTATACAAATATTGGAAATGGTAGTATATTGGGTTTATTCAAATAGTTTGTCCCAACATGCAGCGTTTCTTAAAAAATGCTAATCTGCTCGAAGAATTACAAAAAGAATAGTGGTATGTTCAGACAACTTCCATATTTTTGTTAAGTACTGCTTTGAAAGTATACCAATATGCAGGGGTGATGTTGTGTCAAGGCAAATAGTACCTTAAAGCCCCGACAGCACTATCCCCGACGGCATGATGGACAAGATTTCCTGAAGTGATTAAGGATGAACTTAGGGTAAAACCGTTTAAAGTTGAGGCCTTTTTACATGACGAATTGTCAAGCTAAGTGCGACACCTCGTCCATAAAGGCTTCGTGAGCCGACCTCCACCCGAGACATTTACGAGGGCGGTTGTTAATCAAACGAATTGCATCGGCGAGTTGTTCATCGGTAAC
>JBILCE010000234.1:0-2951 GCA_044353305.1 Paenibacillus sp. | reverse complement strand
TCTTGCTTTTGAAATGTTTTTTGGTGAGAACAAGTAAGATTCCGCTTTTTTTTAAAAATGTTAAGGAAAAGAGATAAATAGTTGCAAATCGACAGAAGTGTGCGGTTTGCTTTTGCGACCATGCTGTAGTTTTTATCATTTACAGGCATGGTTTATTTGTGCGTTCAGCCAATATTGGTGAGTCCACTTTGAAATAACAATATTGGTCATGAAGGTTTTCTGAAAAAGATTGAGGTGCCAACGCGTTGTTCAAGCGTAAGCACCTCTTCTTTTCTGCCTATATCATTTGATGTGTGGACTTAGCGTCGTGGGCGTGTCCCACGCTTTGGGTTGCCACCGCCGCGAGGTGCCCCACCACGAGGCGCTCTATCGCTACCGCGAGGTGCCCCGCCACGAGGCGCTCTATCGCTGCCGCGAGGTGCATCACCGCGAGGCGCTCTATCGCTACCGCGAGGTGCCCCACCGCGAGGCGCACTATCGCTGCCGCGAGGTGCCCCACCACGAGGCGCTCTATCGCTGCCGCGAGGTGCATCACCGCGAGGCGCTCTATCGCTACCGCGAGGTGCATCACCGCGAGGCGCTCTATCGCTACCGCGAGGTGCCCCGCCACGAGGCGCTCTATCGCTGCCGCGAGGTGCCCCGCCACGAGGCGCTCTATCGCTACCGCGTGCGGCTCTCGCTCCGCCGCGTGGCTCCGTCCCGCGACTGCGTGCTGCGCTTTCGCCGCCGGCGAGCTCGCGATCGCTGCGCCGCGGTAGGCCCATGCCGATGCCGCCTTCGATTTCGTCAAGCGTGCGGCGATCATGCGGCGTCACAAGTGTTATTGCCATCCCGCTAAGGCCGGCACGACCGGTCCGACCGATTCGGTGAATGTAACTTTCTGTATCCTGAGGGATATCGTAGTTGAATACGTGCGTAACGCCCTCTACATCAATCCCACGTGCGGCCACGTCTGTGGCAACAAGTACTTGTAACTTGGCGTCGCGGAAGCGTTGCATGACCTGCTCTCTTTTCGCTTGGGTCAGATCACCATGAAGTTCATCGGAGTCAATCCCATGTTCGATCAGGGATGCATTTAATTTCTTCGCACGAATCTTCGTCCGACAAAACACAACAGCCAAATAAGGCTGGTAGCCCTCAATCATCCGCACAAGTGCAGACAATCTGCCGCGATCGGTAGTCTCTACGACGAGTTGCTTTGTTTTATCGACGGTAACTTGCTCGCTTTGGATCTGAACATCCTGCGGATTTTGCATGTATCGAGAAGCGAGTCGGCGAATAGCGTCCGGGATCGTAGCTGAGAACAACAACGTTTGACGGTCGACAGGAGTAGCTCTAATCAACGTTTCCACATCGGGTAAAAAACCCATATGTAACATTTGATCCGCTTCATCTAGAACAAGTGTGGACACCTGTGAAAAATCGACCGTCCCACGACGTACATGATCAATCAACCGCCCAGGAGTACCGACCACGATCGAAGGAGCTCTCTTCAACTTGCGAATTTGGGCATCCACGTCTTGTCCGCCATATGCGGCCAGCACCGTTGCCCCAACAGCGGGTGCTAGTTTGGCAATTTCGGTTGTAATTTGCAATGCGAGCTCGCGCGTTGGTGCGACGATTAGACCTTGAACGTACGGCAGGTTCGCATCTACTTTTGTTAAAATTGGCAATACGAACGCAAGCGTTTTTCCAGTGCCTGTCTGTGCCTGACCGATTACGTCTCGGCCTGCAAGCATGAGCGGAATGGTTTTCTGTTGAATCGGTGTAGGTTTAACGATACCCAACTTATGGAGGGCATCGGTCAAAGCAGGTTCAATCTGAAGATCAGTAAAGCGTTCACTCATGGGTAAAAAAGCCACCTTTCCAAATTAGGCGTCCTGCGCCTAGTTGCTTCTCATAGTTTGCCCTAAAGCGGTGACTTGTGCAACTTCATTCGTATTTTACCCACATATTATGCACTGAAAATGGCAAATCTAAGTTAAACTGTTATTCATAAGAGGTGCGTCATGCTGATCCGCTTCGGTTATGTTGCCATGTCTATGTTTGTTAAAAACGCATCACCCTCTAAAACAATGACTGTGACCCAATTTGAAAAATTACCTGATCGTGGAGCTGCTATTCGGAAATTAGAAAGGCTTACGTCTGAGAATTTGGCAAATACTTTGCGGATCCTGTCCCATAATAGAGCACATGACATTGAGGTTTACCGCTTTTCATCGAAGTTAATTCCTCTTATTGGCCATAGTCTGCTAGAGGGATGGAATCCGCTAGAACACGAAACTATTCAAGAAGGTTTTGCTCGAATCGGTGATTATGTGAACAAGTATCAGATGCGAACTAGTTTTCATCCCGATCATTTCACCGTATTCAGTACACCAAGGAGCGAAGTATTGGAAAGTTCAATCGCCATATTGAATCGCCATGTTACGATGTTCGAATTAATGGGACTTGATATGGATGCGAAATGCAATATTCACATTGGCGGTACCTATGGTGACAAACAAAGTGCTTATGATCGCTTCATCCGCCAATTCGGTGGTCTAGAACGGCGGATTTTAGACAGAATGACACTTGAGAATGATGACAAAACCTTTACTGCTTTGGAAACGCTAACCGCCTGCGAACACCTTCAAGTCCCGATGGTTCTTGATCTTCATCATCATCAAGTGAACAATAAGGATGAAGTGATAAATCAACTGTGGCCTCGCATCGTTGCCACTTGGCCCCACCCGGACCGCCTTCCTCCAAAAATCCACATATCCAGTCCGCGAAACGTTCTGGATCAGCGCGCTCATGCTGATTTTGTGGATCCACACAATCTTCTGAACTTCCTACGAACCATAGCTCAAGAAACCCCTAAATTAGATATCATGATCGAAGCCAAGAAAAAAGACGAGGCACTCTTTCGATTGGTCGAACAATTGTCTCAGCAACCGAATGTGGAGCGG
>JBILCE010000188.1:0-2973 GCA_044353305.1 Paenibacillus sp. | reverse complement strand
GTTACATGGCGCCGATATTTTGGCACTAGCGCAGGAAAAAGGCTGTGATGTCTTCTATGAGGCATCAGTGG
Organism: Paenibacillus sp.; assembly: GCA_044353305.1. Taxonomy (GTDB): domain Bacteria; phylum Bacillota; class Bacilli; order Paenibacillales; family NBRC-103111; genus JBILCE01. The sequence continues at coordinate 2,902 of JBILCE010000188.1, read as the reverse complement.
CGGGCGGGATCCCGATTATTCGGACATTGGTCGAGGGATTCGCTTCTGAGCGGATTACCAAAATCATGGGGATTGTGAACGGGACGACGAATTATATTTTGACCAAAATGAGCAAAGAAGGAGCTTCCTACGTTGACGTTCTTAAGGAAGCGCAGGCACTGGGCTATGCTGAGTCCGATCCTACCTCTGACGTGGAGGGACTTGATGCGGCTCGCAAGATGACCATCCTTAGCACGCTTGGCTTTAGTGTCAATGTGGCACTTGATGACGTCTCTGTGAAGGGAATCTCGCAGATAACGAAAGAAGAAATCACTTATGCGCGCAAAATTGGTTACGAAATCAAGTTACTCGGGATTGCAGAACGGCACGATGAGCACATTAGCGTAAGCGTTCAACCGACTATGGTCAAAATGTCCCATCCACTCGCATCGGTTAATGGCGTGTTCAATGCAGTTTACGTCCATGGAGAAGCAGTTGGTGAGACGATGTTCTATGGACCGGGCGCAGGGGAGTTACCGACAGCAACGTCGGTGGTTGCCGATCTTGTGGCGGTTAGCCGTAATATGGGGCTTGGCGTGAGCGGTCGCCGTGTTAACATGAAATATAAAGAGAAAAAGCTTAAGACGGATGAGCAGATTTCTTCGAAACATTTTATCTTACTGGATGTTGCTGATAAAGCCGGCGTGCTGGCGCAAATTACACAAGTATTGGCTGATTTTGAGGTTAGTCTGGAATCGGTCCTCCAGTATCCGAACACGAATAATCCGAATGCCGAGATTATTATTATTACCCATGACGCCAACAAGGCTGCAATGAAAAAAGTGCTTAGCCGTTTCGAATCATTGGATGTCGTGAACCAAATAAAGAGCGTATACCGCGTTGAAGGGTGAGAGGAGCACGCATCATGAGATACATGGGATTGATTCAAACGTATAAAGATTTTTTACCAGTAAATGAAAATACGCCATTGCTTACGTTGCAAGAGGGCAATACCCCGCTTATCCGTGCTGAGAAATTGTCGGATGAACTCGATTTGGATATCTATTTTAAATATGAGGGGTTAAATCCAACTGGATCGTTCAAAGACCGGGGCATGGTGATGGCTGTCGCTAAGGCGATAGAAGAAGGAAGTCGCACCATTATGTGCGCATCGACAGGTAATACGTCAGCTGCTGCAGCTGCTTATGCCGCACGGGGCAACCTGAACTGTATCGTGTTGATCCCTAATAATAATATTGCACTTGGTAAGTTAGCACAGGCAATCATTTATGGAGCTAAGGTTATTGCGATTGAAGGAAACTTCGACCGAGCATTAGAAATTGTCCGTGAAATTACGGCAAAGCACCCGATTACGTTGGTGAATTCCGTTAACCCTTATCGAATTGAAGGACAGAAGACGGCGGCGTTCGAAGTGGTTGATCAACTCGGCAAAGCACCGGACTATCTTGCTATTCCAGTCGGCAATGCGGGCAATATTACCGCGTACTGGAAAGGTTTTAAAGAATATTATGCCAAGGGCAAATCGACAACATTACCTAAAATGATTGGATTCGAGGCGGAGGGGTCCGCTGCGATTGTACGCGGTGAGCCAATTCTAAATCCAGAGACGGTCGCGACGGCAATTCGTATTGGGAATCCTGCAAGCTGGGATAGTGCGGTTCGAGCAGCGAATGAATCAAATGGGCAAATCAATTTCGTATCGGATGAAGAGATTTTGCACGCTTATCGCACAATTGCTGCGAAGGAAGGCGTGTTTGCTGAACCTGCGTCAGCCGCTTCAATCGCTGGGGTTATGAAGTTGAAAAAGGAAGGCTATTTCTCAGGTGGGGAATCAGTCGTTTGTGTATTGACGGGTCACGGTCTGAAGGATCCGAATATTGCCATTAAGAGTGTAACCAGTGGCGATCCATTAGTTGTGAAGGATTCGGAAGAAGCGGTCATGGAAGCGATCCGCCAATTGGAAGGGTGATTCGGCGATGAATGACCGGAAAGTGTGCGTCAAAGTGCCGGCGAGTACGGCGAATTTAGGCCCTGGTTTCGATGCGCTTGGCATGGCACTTGAATTATATGCATGGATCGAGATGAGCGAAGCGGAGACAACTGTATTTCATCTGCATGGTGATCAGATGAAAGGGATCCCCACCGACAAGTCGAATCTGATTTATCAGGTGGCGCAGTCGGTGTTTGCTGAAGCGGGCGTAAGCTTGCCGGAGCTGGAGATTTCCATGTACAGCGACATTCCGCTGACTCGAGGTTTGGGCAGCAGCGCATCGGCGATTGTCGGTGCGCTGGTGGCGGCGAATGCGCTGATCGGCAGCCCGCTGTCGGAAGATAAGCTGTTCCAGATGGCGACGTCACTAGAGAAGCACCCTGATAATGTAGGGGCTTCGTTATTCGGCGGCATCATTGCAGCGTTCTGGGATGGGACGCGGGCTGAGTATGTGCGGATTGAGCCGGATGCTCGGTTAGAGGTGCTGGTGGCGATTCCTGAATTCCAACTATCAACGGAGAAGGCTAGGCAAGTATTGCCGCAGCAGTTATCAATGAAGGATGCTGTATTCAATATTGGTCACTCGTCTGTGCTTGTCGCTGCGTTATGCGCTGGGCGATTAGATTTAATTCGGCATGCAATGAAGGATGCGTTACATCAACCTTATCGTTCGGTGCTCGTCCCAGGTATGGCGGAAGTGCTCGAGCAAGCAACTGAACATGGTGCGCTGGGCATTGCACTCAGTGGTGCTGGTCCTACGTTACTGGCATTGATGGATAAAAGTAGTGGGGAAAAGCAAAGATTGGAGCAGTTCATGATTCATACACTCCAATATCACGGGGTGAATGCCCAAACTTTATGGCTCCAACCTAGTCGTCAAGGTGTTCAAGTTTTGCCTATCCGATCCTCGCA
>JBILCE010000187.1:0-2978 GCA_044353305.1 Paenibacillus sp. | reverse complement strand
CGATCACCTGTACGGACAGCATGAATAAATGCACGGTTTTCCAATTCGTATGGATTTGATTTGTTCTTTGTTTCTACGATTTGGTTTTGTTGTAAATCTTTTAGTCCTTGAGGGCTCCATTCCAATACACCTCTGTCCGTGAAAAGGTTTAATCCAACCTTATAGCCTTCCGGAAGTGCACATGTATTAGAAATTGTTGCAATCGCACCATTCTCTAACTTGAAAGTTACAGAACCTACATCAGGTACTGTTATATGATTATCGATCTGGCGCATCACTTGTTGTGCATATGCAGCATATACTTCTTTGACCTCGCCAACCGTGTATCGCAACAAGTCTACAATATGTGTAGTTTGCTCGATGAATTGGCCCCCGGAGAGCTTTTCATTTCTCCACCATGCGACTTTTGGCATACTCCCCATATAGTAGCCGTTTGCCATCGCTAATTGACGATTTTGTAATTGTTCCTTTAATCGTAGAGTACCATCGGAATAACGGAAGTGATACCCAACAGACGTAATAAGATTCTTGCTTACTACATTACTCAAAATGTCTAATGGTACATTCATTTCTGTCCCAATCGGTTTTTCGATAAAAAATGGTATCTCACGTTCAATAATAGATTGTTCCAATTCTCCATGTGCGAATGGTGGAACACAAATGTAAATCGCATCTAACTTTTCGGAATCAAGCATATGTTCAATGTTTCCGTAGCTTTTCGCTTGATCCCATTCTGAAGCGAACTTTTCTGCTTTTGCTTGTGAAGTTCCACATATTGCAGTCACAGTTACTTCTTCTAGTTTGGATAAAATCTGGCCATGAACTCGTGCAAAGCTACCTGTACCAATTATTCCAACTCTAATGGTCATTGTGAAAATGTCTCCCTTGAAATAAAGAATACGTCACTGTTCCTAAATTCCCTTGCTTAACAATTTTTGTGAGTTCACCTTTAGTAGGATCAAATCTTTTTTGTCTCCGAATAGAGCTTTTGCTAATTAATCTGAACAATTAGACGGTTCTTCCACAGAAGCATTCTCAACCTGAATTTTTTCGGAAACGGTATCGCGGACAACTGAAATAACGAGCTGTAGCAAATAATTGATATCCGCTTGTGTCTGTTGAAACTCGCTTACAATCGGGATGTTGTCCAGTTCATCTTGCAGTGACTGAATTTCGCCTTCGATTTTTTCAACCATCGCTTTATTCTTAAATGTTGTCTCAAACGCTACAATTTCTTTTTGTTTCTTCTTAATTTGGTTAATTAAGGCTTGTACATTCGGATTTTGGTTGATCTGCTGCTCTGCTTTTTTGAAAAATTGCACTTCGGTTGATGTTGAGATTAACTCTGCTAATTCTTTGGCTTTGCCTATAATATCTTCACGGACAATAAGTTCTCTTGATTGAAAAACGGGAATACCACACTCGTCATGCTCGTGATCATGATTATGATTGTGATGGTTGTGGTTGTCGCTCATTGATGCTCACTCCTTCTGATTTTCGAACAATTTCACCCTTTAAAAGCCATGTCTGGGCGTCTGTAATATGAATGTTTACAAAAGTACCTGAGAGATCATTGGAACCTGCAAAATGAACCAATTTATTCGTCCGTGTTCTACCCGAAAGCATATCCGGGTTGTTCTTACTTTCACCATCAACTAATACTTCAAGTGTTTGCCCTTTAAGCTTTTCGTTGCTTATTCGACTGAGTTCGGACATTAAATCGTTGAGTCTGTGTAACCGACGACGCTTCAGCTCTTCAGGAACATTATCTTCCATATCGGCTGCTGGCGTCCCTTCTCTTGGAGAGTAGATGAACGTATAGGCACTGTCGAATCCAACTTCCCTCACCAGGTTAAGCGTTTCTTCAAAATGCTCCTCCGTCTCACCTGGGAACCCAACAATAATATCCGTGGATAATACGACATCTGGAATGGCCTTGCGAATTTTGTGAACTAACTGTAAATACATGTCTCGATCATATTTTCGACTCATCCGTTTCAAAATTTCAGTACTTCCTGACTGAACTGGCAAGTGGATATGTTCAACCAGATTCCCTTTCTTTGCAAGCACTTCAATCAAGTGATCATCGAAATCCCGAGGATGTGAAGTAGTAAATCTTATTCGCGGAATGTCAATCTTCCGTATATCGTCCATTAGATCGCCAAATCGATACTGTATATCCTCAAAATCCTTGCCATAGGCGTTTACATTTTGTCCTAGTAACATAATCTCCTTAAAGCCTTGACGCGCCAAGTCGCGTACTTCGGCGATTACATCCGCAGGTCTTCTACTACGTTCTTTACCCCGTGTGTATGGAACGATACAATACGTACAAAATTTGTCGCAACCATACATAATATTGACCCATGCCTTAATGCCTTCACGTTTCTTAGGTATGTTCTCAATGATATCGCCTTCCTTAGACCATACCTCAATCACCATCTCTTTGCTGAACAATGCGTCTTGTACCAAATGAGGCAATCGATGAATATTATGCGTACCGAAAATCAAATCTACAAATGGATGCTTTTGCATAATTCGATTAACAACCGCTTCTTCCTGGGACATGCAACCACAAACACCAAGAATGAGAGAAGGTTTTTGCAACTTAAGATGTTTTAAATGTCCAAGTTCACCGAATACTTTATCTTCTGCATTTTCACGAACCGCACATGTGTTAAGAAGAATAATGTCCGCAAGCTGCTTATCTTCCGTCTCTGTGTAACCCATTTGCTCTAGCATGCCTTTAAGCGTTTCTGTGTCGTGTTCGTTCATTTGACAACCGTAGGTACGTATTAAATAGGTTTTTCCTACACCAAACTGCTGCATCTCTGCAGGAATTTGAAAATCATAATGAACTTGGATATCCTCTTTTCCACGCTTTTTTGCATCTTTCAATGATGGTGGCTGAAAATATATCGAAAAATCCTTGTCGGATTTCGTTGGCTTCGTCATAACCTGATCCTCCAATCCCAAAA
>JBILCE010000186.1:0-2990 GCA_044353305.1 Paenibacillus sp. | reverse complement strand
AAAATAATAATTAACCCGATTAATTAATAAAAACTTGATTTGAAGAGAAAAATTTGCGTATAGCGAATGAACATGCACCAAGTACCGTAGAGCGCATACCAAGTGGAGTGAAAATGATCTCTAAATTCGATCGCGGATAGGGCGTGGAACGGTTTTGCACGGCATTTAATAACGAATCATGAAATAACTCTTGTGCAGATGCAAGACTTCCCCCAATAATGATTCGATTTGGATTAAAACTATTAATTAAATTTACTAAACCGATTCCTAAATGGAGCCCTAATCGATCGAATAATTGGATCGCAATTAAGTCTCCATCTTTTGCTTTTTTCGTTAACTTATCTAATGTAATGGTAGAATCGCTCATTATCGTACGTGCATTCTCGAGAATGGCATTCTCCGATGCATACAGTTCCCAACATCCGATATTACCACACAAACAAGGCTTCCCTTCAAATGCAATCGATACGTGTCCAATTTCCCCAGAAAACCCAGACGCTCCGCGATAAAGTTCATTTTTGATCATCAAACCAGCACCAATTCCAATTCCTAAGCTTAGATATACCATACTTCCGGCTCCTTGTCCGGCACCGTATTCATTCTCGCCAACTGCACCTGTATTCGCTTCATTATCGATGACCACTGGGATTTGAAAATGCTGTTCGATCAACGACTTCAATGGGACATGATTCCATCCAAGATTGGGGGCAAATAATACGTTGCCTATTTCGTCACATATTCCAGGCACGCCAATACCAATGCCGACTACACCGTAGGCAGAATGGGGGGGGTGATTGATCAATAGCTGGATGGTTGACTTTAGAAGATTGATCACATTTTCGAGCGAATCATTGTTGTGTTCCTGCTTGAACTCATAAACAATTTGTCCCGTTAAATCAGAGAGAACCGCTAAAATATAATTAACACCCAAATCAATGCCAATCGCATAGCCAGCTTTACCGTTAAAATGTAACATTACCGGCTTCCGACCACCGCTTGACAGACCCGTGCCGATTTCATCTACAAGATTACTTTCAATCCATTCATTGACTAAACTCGATACAGTTGCCTTGGTTAAACCAGTTACTTTTGCAATTCGTGCTCGTGACACAGGTGAATCTTGTCGGATTCGATCGAGAACAATGGTTTTGTTAATCATTTTTACTAAATGCAAATCACCTGTTTTTTTCATAACGGCCCCCAACTAAATATTAATATGATAATAACATAAAAAGAGTGGAAGGATATAAAATGAAGTTAGTTTAATTGATTTACAAACTAATTGTGCCATGATAATATGTCAATAAGAAAAGTAGTTTTATCAATCAAATAATTCGGAGGGAAGAGTGTATGAGTTATTTTGGCAACATTTCAACGATCCAGTATGAGGGTCGACAATCTACAAACCCGCTTTCATTCAAATTTTACAATCCTAATCAAGTTGTCCTAGGAAAGACGATGCGTGAGCATCTTCGATTTGCTGTTGCTTATTGGCACGCTTTCACTGGCAATGGTTCTGATCCATTCGGTATCGGAACCGCACAAAGAGGGTGGGATCGTTATGCAGGTATGGATTTAGCGAAAGCACGCGTCGATGCTTGCTTCGAGCTTCTACATATTTTGGATATCGATTACTTCTGCTTTCATGATCGTGATATTGCGTCAGAAGGTAGCACTTTACAAGAAACAAATAAGAATTTAGATGCAATCGTAGCCTTGATCAAAGAAAACATGAAATCGACCGGCAAAAAATTGCTGTGGAATACAGCGAATATGTTCTCTAATCCAAGATTTGTTCATGGAGCAGCTACCACATGTAATGCAGACGTATTCGCCTATGCCGCTGCACAGGTGAAGAAGGCGCTTGATCATGGTAAAGAACTTGGTGCTGAGAATTATGTATTCTGGGGCGGTCGCGAAGGGTACGAAACGTTACTGAATACGGACTTAGGACTCGAATTCGACAACCTTGCTCGATTCCTTCATTTAGCTGTTGATTATGCCAAAGAAATCGGCTTTGATGCCCAGTTCCTAATCGAACCTAAACCGAAAGAACCATCCAAACATCAATATGATTTTGATGCATCTACAACGTTATCTTTCCTGCAAAAATACAATTTGCTGCCATATTTTAAATTAAATATTGAAGCAAATCATGCAACATTAGCTGGTCATACGTTTGAACATGAGCTTCGTGTTTCCCGCATTAACGGTGTGCTTGGTTCGATCGATGCCAACCAAGGCGATCTACTACTCGGATGGGATACTGATGAATTTCCAACGGATTTGTATTCGACAACATTAGCTATGTATGAGATTTTGAAGAATGAAGGGGGCATTGGTCGTGGTGGTGTTAACTTCGATGCGAAGGTACGCCGCACCTCATTTGAAGCGACAGATCTCATTCACGCTCATATCGCTGGTATGGATGCTTTTGCACGTGGTCTAGTTGTTGCAGCTAAGATGATCGAAGATCGTGTTTTGGAAAATGTGCTTGAACAGCGTTATTCGTCTTTCACATCAGGCATCGGTGCTGATATTATTTCCGGAAAAGCAAATTTCCGCACTCTTGAAGCTTATGCACTGCAAAATAACCCAATCAAGAACGACTCAGGCCGTCTTGAATTGATTAAGGCGACGATCAACCAATACATCAGCAACGTTTAATTTGTTGCAATTTACCTCCGCACCTTGTGGTGACGGAGGTTCTTTTTTTTACATAAGCATGCTTTAAAATGGATACAGTACCTTCTAGGATGTAATCGAAGAAGGGGGCTTATCATGAATCGATTTATGCGCAAATTGGTGATTGTTTTAGTTATGTTCCCCTTAGTGGGGAATGTTATGTTGGTGACAAAGGATGCTATCGCGGCATCTCCTAGAGTGTATCATTTTGGGTTTAAGAAAAGTACTAACGGACAATTACCTTCGATTGCCCAGGAGGGGTTTGAACATATACTAAAACAAAATGGGGCAGTTTTTATTGGGGA
>JBILCE010000185.1:0-2991 GCA_044353305.1 Paenibacillus sp. | reverse complement strand
TTCGTTAAGGATCCGTTTTTACGTGCGATCCCCATAGTTGTCTGCGTAGTCCTTTACCTAATCTATAAGTGGTCACCCACCAAATTCAAGAAACCACACAGTGCTCGATTTAGCGTACCGCGTACATCCAAGCCTGCTGAACGACAGACAACCCTCCGTGTTATTCAGGGTCAAAAGTCGAATCACACTAATGAAAATCCACGTTGGCACTAAGCACATGATAAAAAGACAGTCACCTTTAGAAGGTGACTGTCTTTTTGTTATCGTTTCGTTCTATAAGCCTACATATCCCCACTTAGTCTTGCTCCAATTCATTCCGAATGAGCCGGAGTTTATGTTCACTGTCAGGATGACGTTTGAAAAATTCGATGAGCGTTTCAATACATGTGATCGAATCCCAACTAAGATGATGTTCAATCCCTTCAACATCTTTATAAATATTTTCATCTTGAACACCAATAAGTGTCAAAAATTGTTCGAGTAAGTGATGACGTTCAACGAGTCGCTTGCCCATTTTTTTTCCTTTGGACGTTAAAATAAGCCCTCGATATTTCTCATACACAACGTATTTGTCTTTGTCCAACTTTTGAATCATCTTCGTCACAGACGAAGGATGAACCTCGAGGCCCTCTGCAATATCAGATACGCGTGCATAACCCTTCTCATCAATCAGTTTGTAGATACGCTCTAAATAATCTTCCATACTTGGCGTAGCCATGGTTATCCCCCTAACAGGCTCTTACTCTTAGATAATTCTCCTTGGTTTAGAACTGTAACCAATCCGGTGTCCTCGCATTAAACCAAATTGTGATTTGAGTCAACTGATCCGTGAACATTAACACCGCAATGATCAACATGACCGCGCCACCAATCTTCATCATGATGCTAGAGTAACGCACAATCCATTTGGTCGATCCTACGAAAAAGGCAAGCGCTAAAAAAGGAATTGCAAATCCTAGGCAATAAGCAGTCATCATAATAAACCAAGTGTCAGGCTTAGTCGCGGTGAGGGCAAGAATGGATGACAGAATCGGACCTACACACGGTGACCATCCCGCTGCAAAACCAATGCCAACGAGAAAGGCACCTAGATAACCATCAGGCTTCCATTTTAGTGAAAGCTTCATTTCACGCATCATCATTTTAGGCTGAAAAACACCTAGCATTATAAGGCCCATAACCAGAATGAGTAACGCAGACAGTTTACGAATAATATCGCGATAATCGCGAAAAAAGTCTGATAATTGCCCTGTGCTCCAGCCTACTGTGTAGAACACAATGGACAGACCCAGGATGAAGAAAAAGGCGTGAAGTAGTGTTTGTAAGCGTACACGTTTGACAGTGTTGCCCTCTTTCAATTCTTTCACCGAAATACCGGTTATGTATGACAAGTAAGACGGATATAACGGCAAACAACAAGGTGATATAAAAGAAGCTATTCCCGCCCCGAAAGCGATCCAAACGTTTAATTCCATGCTCTTTACCTCCTTTTGGATTAATAGATGCATTCAATATTAGGTGCGAATGGTTCTGACTGTAAGGGTGCCCATCAGTAGAACGATAAGCAGCAAAACCACGGTACCACCCGGTGGTAAATCCCACAGTGCCGATGCTACAAGGCCGCCCAACATCGCCAATTCAGCATAAATGATCGCATAAAGCACCGTCTGCCGAAAACTACGAGCAGCCATTAAACTGCTGGCAACCGGAATGGTGATTAATGCCGACACCAGTAACGCTCCGATAATTTTTATGGCAATACTGACTACAATGGCGGTAAGTGTGGTAAGAAGTACGTTGTATATACGAATCGGCAAGCCGTTGACTGCGGCCGCATCCTCGTCAAACGTTAACAGAAATAGTTCCTTGTAGTTTAAACGCACCGTAATAGCAACCACAAGGGTAACAGCCGCAACAACCATTAAATCCCGATTATCAAGTGTGTAGATGCTCCCGAAAAAATAACTGGAGATGTTCACATTAAAACCTTTGCCTAAGGAAAAAAGCAAGGACGCCAACGCAACACCGCCAGACATCATGACGGCGATAGACAATTCTGCGTACGTCCGATAAGTGCGTCTTAACCGTTCAATCAAAAGTGAAGCAAGTACTGCGAACACAAGGCCTACTGCTAGTGGATATAGATTTAGTAGGAAACCGAGTGCCACACCAGCAATTGAAATGTGTGAGAGTGTATCCCCAATCATCGATAAGCGCCTTAATACAACGAATACACCGATTAGCGGTGCCGTCAATCCGATCAGTAGTCCCCCGATCAAAGCGCGTTGTACGAATGCTTCCGCAAACAAATCCATTTCAAAAGATCCTCCCTTAATTCGAAACGGGGACACGCAGATCCGATATCGAGTGCGAGAGCCCTGTCTCGTTACAATCCTCCGGCGCGTGAGTATGTTTCACAAATAACTTAAGTCCACCACTCGTGAGTTGAGGCGTATGATTTACATACGACTGAATAGAGCTCATATCATGCGTCACAATTAGGAAGGTCATGGGATGATGTTCGTGCATGTGTCGAATCATTTGGAAAAAATTTTGTTGTGTCTCTGCATCTATACCGACCGTAGGCTCGTCCAAAATAAGCAAAGTCGGGTTGTTAACAAGCGCTCGAGCCAAGAATACTCGTTGTTGTTGACCACCAGATAACTGACCTATACGCTGATTCGCTAGGTCGCCGACCGCCATCACTTCCAGTGCATCGAGCACCCTACGCCTTTCGTTCTTGGCTATACGACGAAACATCGTGTTACGCCCATACATACCTGATTCGACAACTTCCGAAACAGTGGCTGGAAACAAAGGATTGAGTGCATTTTTTTGCGGAACATATCCGATCTGATGCCAATCTTTAAAATGTTGAATTGACTCACCGAACAACCGGATTTCCCCAGAAGTAGGCTTAAGTAAGCCGACGATCATACGAAGTACTGTCGTTTTACCAGCACCGTTCGTTCCCGCAAGGCAAACAAAATC
>JBILCE010000184.1:0-3011 GCA_044353305.1 Paenibacillus sp. | reverse complement strand
CAGCACGCTCAAAACCAAGCGAAATATTCGCGCGTTGCGCTGCAATGAGCGCGTTAACAACGCGATCGACATTACCACCTGCTAAGAAATGGCTCTCAAGCTGGTTAATGGTCAATCCAAGGCCTGCTTTCACCGCTTTGATCAGAGGGTTCACAATGCGACTTGGAATTACACGGCGCAGCCGCATAGCGAATAACGTAAAGATCCCTACACGAACGCCTGATGCCAATGCCGAAATCCAAAGCATGAATGGGAAAAAGGTGAAGAAAACGGATAATGCAATGACGGAGATCGCAATGGTAAAAAGCAATGTAATGGTTGAATCCATAAATTTAAAACCTCCTTATTCTTTTTTAAATGATTAAATCACTTCACGAACGACGATACGTGTTCCTTCTACTTCAACAACTCTCACTTTACTGCCGGCCTTTATAAATTCCCCATTGGTGACAACATCATTCCGTTGTCCCTGAATTTCCGCTGTTCCTGACGGACGTAGCGGCGTCAAAGCTATACCTTCTTGTCCCAAAAATTGGGCCTTTGAGGATTGCGATACATACCCTTCCTCTGAGGTCAGGCGTTCGCTTAGAACAAATCGATTCCAGAACCCTCTACGACCGAGGAACCTTGCTGCAATGGCAAATGCAATACCGGATATCAGTAATGCAATTAACATAGAGAGTAATCCACTTTGCCAATCATCGGCCGTTAATACTGTCCCTGTTATCACACTAATAATGCCTAGTATGCCAATGATTCCGAAGGTAGGTAGAAACACCTCCAGAACGAGTAGCGCGATCCCGACCAAATATAAAATCATGCGCTCACCTCTCCATATTTTTTTAACTACCCTGTATTACGTTACCGTCAAGAATACGTTTCATCTCACTTGCAAGCCAAGGAGAGAAGTAACAAAAAACACCCCTAAACGATGTTCGCCTCGGAGTGTTGTTTGCATTATGATAGGCTTTCCTGAACAAGCTGATTTACAAGCTTGCCGTCGGCACGACCTTTGACCTTCGGCATCAACGCACCCATTACTTTGCCCATATCAGCTTTAGAGGAAGCGCCGACTTCACGCACCGTTTCTTGTACGATTGTTCGCAATTCTTCTTCCGTTAGCTGTTGGGGTAAATAATCGGCGATAACCGTTATTTCCGCCTTCACCGCATCGGCCAAGTCGTCCCGGCCGGCTTTATCAAATTCAATGAGGGAATCTCTCCGCTGTTTGATCTCACGACTTAATATGTCAAGCACTTCGTTATCATCCAACGTTCTGCGCTGATCAATCTCGATATTCTTGATAGCCGAACGAACCATTCGGATTACAGAGAGTCGAAATTTATCTTGGCTCCTCATGGCTTGCTTCATATCTTCGTTCAAGCGATCGCTTAAGCTCATGATAATGAATCCCCCTAGTATTTCCGCTTGCGAGCAGCCTCAGATTTCAGCTTCTTCTTAACGCTAGGCTTCTCATAGTGTTTGCGTTTCTTTACTTCTGCGAGCACACCGTCTTTCGCAATCGAACGCTTAAAGCGGCGAAGAGCTGCATCGATGGTTTCATTCTTACGTACACGAGTTTCCGACACCAGATTTCCCTCCCTCCGGACAGATCGTCCTAAAACGAATTGCACGGTTATCAACCTTCATTATAGTAGAAAGTGAAAGTACGTGTCAAATAAAGTTACTAGGAATTTAAAGGGCCTAGCTTTTCTCCGCCGAGCAAATGGTAATGAATATGGAAGACGACTTGGCCACTATCCGGACCACAATTGTTCACAAGTCTGTAGCCCGATTCAGCCACTCCGAGTTGATTGGCGATGAGCTGAGCGGCACGGTGAATATGTCCTATAAGTAACCAATCTTCTTCACTTGCCTCATTCATTGAAGCGATATGTTTCTTGGGAATAATCAACGTGTGCACGGGGGAAACTGGCTGAATATCATGAAACGCTAGCACGTACTCGTCTTCATATATTTTTCTTGAGTGAATCGTGCCTGCTACAATTTTGCAAAAAATGCAATCCATATGTTCTGTCCTCCTTCGTTTACTAGCGGAAATTCAAATCCATAAGGTTAAAACCTATCCTGGTCATCTTGATCCCATTTCCTCGAATAGGCTTTGTTTGTAACCCATAGAGCTAGGCCGCATATGATGGCGGCACAAAGTAAAGCTACAATTAATGATCCAACCATCGATCCACCCCTCCTGTTCTTGTTATAACTGATTCATGATTTCATGTAAATCTTAATCAGCTTTTTATAAGGATATTGTTCGACAGCCATCAAAGAAATATAACGTTCGCTGGGCAACAGGACGCTTCCAAATCTCCTCAATTGCCCTTGCGTAAAGCGTAAGCTGGAGACGGTAACGTTCACGCAGGTCATCGTCAGAGTAATCTGATGTCTTATCTGTTTTGAAATCGAGTAGCACGAGACCCTCATCGGATTCAAAGAAACAGTCAATCACCCCTTGAATCAGTACCATCTCATTAGCTACAACCGAATCTGCAATCGGTTCTAACTCCCCGGCACGTATGCCGTAGCTGAATGGTAATTCGCGTAACACTCGCGTGGAATGAAGAAGTTGTTGTCCTATTGGGGTCTCGAAAAATGCATAAATGAAGCCCGGATCTAGCACGTCTGCTTGCTCGGTTGTCAATAACATCCGATCCAGCATCTGCGTAATTGCCTCCTTCACATGCTGTAAAGTCAGCCCAGGATGGAGGGGCATATACTGCATTACCGCATGATAGGCGGTCCCTCGATCGGTAGCGGACAACTTCTTTTTGCCAATAAAGGACGGTCGTCTAAACACTGGTTCGGATTCGGATGGTTTTGTATGACTAGTCGATGGCATCATTCGAGAGGGAAGTTCGTCTAATCCAATAGCAGAGCGACGCTTAAGCTCGGTGACCGACGTTTTTGAGAATAGTCTTGTCCCTTCTAGATTCGGATAATGCCATGATAATCGACGATCTACTTCGGAGAAAGCGTCGTTTAATGGCAGA
>JBILCE010000183.1:0-3027 GCA_044353305.1 Paenibacillus sp. | reverse complement strand
GCCGCTCGATTCGCACGTGGAGAAGCTTGCATCACCCTCCCACAAGAATCAGCCCTTGGCAGTATGGCCCATTATATCACCACTGCTGACTTTAAACATTTCCAGCCAATGAATGCGAATTTCGGTTTATTCCCACCGCTTGGAGAGCGTATTCGCAATAAGAAACTTAAATATGAACAACTTGCCAATCGAGCTCTAGAAGCCATTAGGCCCTTTGTATAAAAAAGATGATAGATATTAGATGAAGTTGATTGTATATTTCCATTTGCTTGCATATTCTTTTTGACTTATGGTATAGTAGCTTTTGGTGTTAAATACACACGCTGATTAATTTCCGTAATGGTGCTCGCTTGCGAGTATTACGGTAAAGATGCGATTGGCGGAGGAACTCAAAAACCAATTTAGAGGAGGTGTGTGAGGATGGCTGTCATTTCCATGAAGCAGCTACTGGAAGCTGGTGTTCATTTTGGACATCAAACCCGTCGCTGGAACCCGAAAATGGACAAATACATCTTCACCGAAAGAAACGGAATTTACATTATTGACCTGCAAAAAACGGTAAAGAAAGTTGACGAGGCTTATAACTTCGTTCGTTCCGTTGCAGAGCAAAATGGTACAATTCTGTTCGTCGGCACAAAAAAGCAAGCTCAAGATTCCGTAGCAGAAGAAGCAGCACGCTGCGGTATGTACTTTATCAACCAACGCTGGTTGGGCGGTACATTGACTAACTTCCAAACGATTCAAAAGCGGATCGACCGTCTCCACACATTGGAGAAATGGGAACAAGATGGGACATTTGAACTTCTACCGAAGAAGGAAGTTATTATTCTTCGTAAAGAGAAGGATCGTCTTGAAAAATTCTTAGGCGGAATCAAAGGAATGCGTGGATTACCAAGCGCAATCTTTGTAATTGACCCACGTAAAGAACGTATCGCCGTTGCAGAAGCTCGCAAGCTTGGAATTCCGCTTGTAGGTATTGTTGACACCAACTGTGACCCGGATGAAATCGACTACGTCATTCCAGCAAATGATGACGCTATTCGCGCCGTAAAACTTTTGACCGCTAAAATTGCGGACGCAGTTATCGAGGCACATCAAGGCGAACAAACGACGGCTTAATAAGTTAAAAAGTAAAAGGGTGGGTGGGAATAGGTGTTAACACCGATCCACCTCCCTTTTTTTGAATGTTTACAAGCTTACATATCCATTCGAGGAGGATACAAAAATGGCAGTTACGGCACAAGCAGTAAAAGAATTACGCGAAAAAACAGGAGCTGGCATGCTCGATTGTAAAAAAGCACTTGAGCAAGCTAACGGCGATTTGACGAAAGCATCCGAGATCCTAAGAGAAAAAGGTCTTGCAGCAGCGGCGAACAAAGCTGGAAGAGTGGCAACAGAAGGTGCGGTTGGTTCTTATATCCATGCTGGCGGACGAATTGGCGTTTTGGTTGAAGTGAACTGTGAAACAGACTTCGTTGCTAAAACAGATCAATTTAAAGAGTTCGTGAAAGACATTGCTATGCAAATTTCTGCTGCTAACCCGAAGTTCGTTCGTCGTGAAGAAGTATCACAAGAAGAACTAGACAAAGAACGTGAAATTTTGAAAGCACAGGCACTAAATGAAGGGAAACCGGCTCATATTGTCGAAAAGATGGTAGAAGGTCGTCTTGGCAAATATTATGAAGAGTTTTGTTTGTTGGAACAACCTTTCATCAAAGATCCAGACAAAACAATCTCTACTCTTTTAAATGAAAAAATTGCTACAATTGGCGAAAACATCTCAATTCGACGTTTTGTACGTTTCGAACTTGGCGAAGGACTTGAGAAAAAAGTCGACAACTTCGTTGAAGAAGTTATGGCACAAGCAAAGCTGTAAGCATCAGACAAGGGAACACCAACCGTGTTCCCTTTTTTACAACATCCGCAAGTATGGAGGGTACTCAATTGCTGCAACCACAGTATAAACGCGTTGTTTTGAAACTTAGCGGTGAAGCATTAGCTGGACAACTAGGATATGGCATCGACTCACAAATGATCGCTTCTATCGCCGAGCAGGTGAAGCAAGTTCATCAACTAAATGTTGAAGTCGCCATTGTTGTTGGCGGCGGAAATATCTGGCGCGGTATTGCAGGTAGTGCAAAAGGTATCGATCGTGCAACAGCCGATTATATGGGGATGTTGGCTACGGTTATGAACTCCCTGGCTCTTCAGGATGCATTAGAAACAGTGGGAGTACCTACACGTGTCCAATCATCCATTAACATGCAACAAATAGCGGAACCGTATATCCGTCGTCGCGCAATTCGTCATCTCGAAAAGGGACGAGTGGTTATTTTCGCGGCTGGCACAGGTAATCCGTATTTCTCAACTGACACCACAGCAGCCTTACGTGCGGCAGAAATTGAAGCCCAGGTCATTTTGATGGCCAAAAACAAAGTAGACGGTGTTTATTCGGCAGATCCATTTAAAGATCCAACAGCAATTAAATTTGATACACTCACTTATATGGAAGTCATTAGTAAAAACTTAGGTGTGATGGACTCTACTGCATCATCACTTTGTATGGATAACAACATTCCGCTTATCGTCTTTTCAATTACCGAGGAAGGCAACATTAAACGAGTCGTTCTTGGTGAAAAAATAGGTACCATTGTAAAAGGGAGTGTGTAGGATGCCGCAAGCAATCAAGAAAAATGCAGAAGACCGCATGGAGAAAGCCATTATCGCATTGAAGAAAGACTTAGCTTCCTTGCGTGCTGGCCGTGCAACCCCTGCTTTACTAGACCGTGTTCAAGCCGAATATTACGGGGCTTTAACGCCGATCAATCAACTCGCTAACTTAACCATACCAGATTCGCGCACGCTGATGATCCAACCATGGGACAAATCGTCAATTGGCGCAATTGAGAAAGCGATATTGAAATCTGATCTTGGCCTGACCCCTTCAAATGATGGTATCGCCATTCGTATTGTAATTCCTGCACTAACGGAAGAACGTCGAAACGAACTTGTAAAAATGACACGGAA
>JBILCE010000181.1:0-3039 GCA_044353305.1 Paenibacillus sp. | reverse complement strand
CCCAATTTGAATATGCTCGGCATTCGTGAGCCAGGCACATATGGAGATGTCAGCTTAGGCGCAATTGAGGCTCGATTGGATGAATTGGCAGCTTCTTTCGGGATGAGATTGAACCATCTTCAGTCTAATCATGAGGGAGTTCTTATCGAGGCGATCCATAGTGCTTACGGCGACAAGGATGGTATTCTCATTAACCCAGGTGCTTACACGCATACTAGCTATGCCATTAGGGATGCGCTGAGCGCGGTTCAATTGCCAACTGTGGAAGTACACTTATCAAATATTCACAAGCGAGAAGCGTTCCGCCACACGTCTGTAACTGCTCCTGTTGTCATCGGTCAAATATCAGGTTTCGGAGCCCATAGTTACGAATTAGGCTTGATGGCGCTCCACCGATACTTTCAAGAAAACAGGTGAGGACCATGCAAGCAACGCGTTTGGCTCAATTGAGGGCGCTTATGGATGAGCATCAACTTGAAGCTTTGCTCATTACGAATGCGTTTAATCGCCGATATCTGACTGGCTTTTTGGGAAGTTCTGGTAATGTATTGATCACGCATGATCGGGCTTACTTGTTAACCGATTTCCGTTATATGACGCAAGCGGCTGAGCAAACAACTTCGTATGAGATTTTGGAGCACCAACGCACGGATGAGATTGGCTTGGTTCGAGATCTACTTCGGCAGCTATCGATTCGTTCGGTCGGTTTCGAACAACGAGATGTTACCTTCGGTGCCTATCAGCATTTTGCAATGAGACTCCAAGAGATCAGTCTTGTTCCAACGGAAGGGCTTATAGAGCAATTACGTTCGATTAAGGACGAAGCTGAGCTGCAAATCATCCGAGAGGCGACACAGCTAGCGGATCGTGCATATTCCCATATTCTTAACGTCCTTAAACCTGGCATTCAAGAGCGGGTCGTCGCGCTAGAACTAGAATATTTTCTCCGATCGAATGGTGCGGATTCTTCCTCGTTTGATATTATTGTGGCGTCCGGTGAACGTTCAGCATTGCCACATGGACGAGCAGGGGACAGGGTTTTGCAACGTGGGGAATTTGTAAAAATGGATTTTGGCGCTTATTATAAAGGTTATTGCTCTGACATAACACGCACAGTCGTTCTTGGCAAGCCGACACCCAAGCACAAAGAAATTTATGATATTGTGCTTCACGCACAACAGGTTACACTAGATCGATTAAAACCAGGGCTAACAGGTAGGGAAGGCGACGCGATCGCACGTGACATCATAAAGCATGCTGGATATGGTGATCGGTTCGGGCATGGGACAGGCCATAGTTTTGGCCTCGAAATTCACGAAGAGCCTCGTTTGTCCACAACATGTGATAAGCTGATGGAACCTGGTATGACCATGACTGTCGAGCCGGGAATTTACATTCCTGGATTCGGCGGCGTCCGCATCGAGGACGACATTGTATTCACTAACACAGGTATCGAAGTATTGTCCCAATCAAGCAAGGCGTTTACGATTATCGATTGATTCGGTAGACCGGGGCTAAGCTTCGTAATCCTTGTCGACGATCTCATTATAACAGGAGGTAATTAGAACCATGATTTCAGTTAACGATTTTCGCACCGGACTTACCATTGAGGTGGATGGAGACCTGTTCAGCGTATTGGATTTCCAACACGTTAAACCTGGTAAAGGAGCAGCTTTTGTCCGCTCAAAGCTCAAAAATTTACGCAATGGAAACACAGTTGAACGTACATTCCGCGCTGGGGAGAACGTTATTCGTGCCCATGTGGAGAACCGCGAAACCCAGTACTTATATAACAGTGGTTCGGAGTATACGTTTATGGATACTGAATCGTATGATCAATTTGCGCTTTCGTCCAAGCAACTAGAATGGGAAGCAAAGTTTTTGATCGAGAACATGATGGTCAATATCATCAGCTACCAAGGCGAAATTCTCGGCATTAACCTCCCGAACTCTGTAGAATTGAAAGTAACGGAGACGGAGCCGAGCGTAAAAGGTAATACTGCTCAAGGTGCGACCAAAAATGCAACGGTCGAAACCAGTCTCGTTGTTCAAGTTCCGTTATTTATTAACGAGGGTGATGTTCTGCTTATCGATACCCGAGAAGGAAAATATATTTCTCGCGCATAATACCAATTTGATGCTATATACATAAAAGAACCTCCAAGCACTCTTGGGACTGACCCCCGTTATTGAGACAGGGATCAAAACACCTTTCAAGTTAAGCAACCAGTCGTCGGTAATCAATCGGTGACTGGTTATTTAGTTTTGTTTGAATGCGAATTGAGTTATAGTAAATAATGTAGTCTCGAACGGTCTGTTCAACGATTGCCGTCGTTGTATGGGTCAAACCTTCGAGGTAGAACGTTTCAGACTTTAGGGTGGAATGAAACGATTCGATGGGGGCATTATCTGCGGGCGTACCTTTACGGGACATGCTCATGGTAATGCCCTTTCCTTTTACAGCTTCTTGATACGACAAGGACGTATAGACACTTCCCTGGTCACTGTGAAGCATCGCACCTGAACAATCAGGCAATTGATTTAGTGTATCCAAGACAAATGCAGTATCTTGCTTGTCTGCTATACTGTAAGCCACGATCTCCCCATTAAACAAGTCTAAAATGCTCGAAAGGTATAACGTCTTTCCACCAAAGGGCAAGTACGTGATATCCGTGACCAGCTTTTGCATGGGCTTGTCAGCCTGAAATAGACGCTTCATCAGATGATCTGCGATATGCACAGGCTGTCCAGTTGCTTTCCGTTTCTTTACCTTTACGCGGCATAGTAGCCCTTCCTGCTGCATAATTCGCTGTACACGCTTATGATTCATAGGCTGTTCCTTTCGAAGCAGAGAGGTAACTTTCCGGTAACCATAACGAAATTTATGTTCCGTACAGATCTGCCTAACTCGTTCTACCGTTGTATCTATCGGCGTGACCTGATGAGTAGCCTTCCAGCGGTAGTAGGTAGCACGTGGAACCCCTAACCACGCACAAGCTTGGGATATACTTATCTCTCCTTGAATGGATGCGATCCATG
>JBILCE010000180.1:0-3043 GCA_044353305.1 Paenibacillus sp. | reverse complement strand
CCTGATCAAATGTGGAACTACAAGTCCAACAAATCCTACGACACCAGCTACTGATACAGCCGCCGCCGTTAATAATGTAGACACCAGTAATACGATTAGCTTCGATCGTTGCACATGCACACCAAGGTAAGAGGCCTGTCTTTCACCTAATGCTAAAAGGTTTAACGTGTGACCATATCCAAGTAACACGATCGTACCGACCGCTAAGTAAGGGATCAGCACCCACGAATACTCCCAGCCCCGCATAGACAAGCTTCCCATCAACCAAAAGATCAACTCATTTGCCAGTTTGTTTGATGACGCCACCATAAATGACACCAACGCCCCGAAAAATGCCTGCATCACGACGCCAGATAATAGTAACGTGTGGTTGTGAATCTTCCCCTCGGTTCTCGCCAGCATAAGAACAATCGCAAGCGTACCTACCCCTGTAAAAAAAGCGACCATCGGCACAGTCCAAATCCCGATTGCTGTCTGTAAGCCAAATAAAATAACAGCTGCCGCACCGACCGAAGATCCGGATGCTACCCCAAGTGTATAAGGGTCCGCAAGCGGATTGCGAAGAACCCCTTGGAAGGCCGTCCCGGCTACCCCGAATGCAGCGCCGACAAGTGCCGCGAGTATAACTCGAGACATTCGAACCTCTAACACTATTTGTTCGGCCGCTTCCGACCAAGTAGGCTCAATCCAGACTTGAAAGCCAGGAAGCTTGTAGAGTAAAATTCGCCACACTTCGACAAGCGACATGCTAGCAGATCCAATCGACAAGCTAACGACTATAGAAAAGAGGAGGAGCAATAGGGCTCCGCCTCCATACCCAAATAGTTTTCGTCTCATTTACTTCACTTTGTCCGGCTGAATCGCCTTGCCAACTTCGATCAGCGCCTTCGTAATACGAGGGCTGACACGGCTAAGCAGATTGTCGTCGATCGCATACAATTTGCCGTTCTTGATGGCTGCGATTTTGTCCCAACCAGGGCGTCTCTTCAACTCTTCAGGCGTGACCGCACCTTGTGCATACAAAATTACATCCGGATTCGCTTTAATGATGGCTTCCGGGTCGACCTTGACGTACTCCTTCTGATCGGCCATAATGTTGACTCCGCCGGCCATCATGATTAAATCATGCATATATACACCGCTACCAATTGTGTATCCTGGAGAAAATTCAATGTATACCTTCTTCGTCGGAACACCCTTCACAGCATCAAGCACCTTTTGTCGCTCGGCCTTCATCGTATCCGTTACTTTCTTGGCTTCATCCGCTTTGTTTAGCAATTTTCCGTACAATTCTACCCGGTCAATGACTTCATCGATCGTTTTGGGATCGGATCCAAACACTTTTACATTAAGAGCGCGCAATTGTTCCATTTGTTTCTTGTTGACGCTCGAATTTGCAAACACAATATCCGGTTTTTGTGCAAGTAATGCTTCTACATTTAAACTTATGTCGCCAATTTTCGGCTTTGATTTCGCTGCATCGGGGAAGTCACTGTAATTGTCAACAGCGACAATTTTGTCTCCTACGCCTAGTGCGAACAACATCTCTGTTTCACTTGGAATAATCGAAATAATCCGCTGAGGCGATTTTTCTAACGTGACGGCAGTCCCACTGTCATCCTTGATCGTTAAAGGATAGGTCGTCTGCGCAGCAGAAGAACCATTTCCTGAACTGCTGGAAGAATTAGGTGAAGCTTTGACCGGTTCACTGAACTGACCTTTGCCCCCCGTTCCATTTGAATTGCCTTGCCCACAGCCAGCAAGCAATAACGCCATCGCAATGGTAAATGCTACTATCCCTGTTGATTTTTTGATTACCTTCCATGTTCCCATTTCTTCGTCTCTCCCTTGATCGTGTAATCACTGCTTCTGCTTAGCTTTGCCGGGACATAAAAAGCCCTCCATCCAATGCGGAAGGAGGGCATGCGAGTTCGGGATAAGAAGGCAACGGAATCATTTGCCAATTGTTCAAAGACTACCCGATCAGCCGCATCCTTTTCCTCGAAGGATCATAAGCTTGCGTACGCAGGCAGGTCTCCTGACTCCCGGTTACATCATCGCGTTCGCCTTCCCATTCGCATGAAGCAAACAGTGGCTTGTTGAACGCGTTACCGGTTTACAGTGGCGGGACCGTGCCGGACTTTCACCGGCTTCCCTTTTAACTCCCTCAAGCTAAATAAGCTTGCAAAGAGCACCTGCGGACATAAAACGATTTAATTGTTAAACATTCATTCTCATAGCAACTATAGGTGAAAAATGTCGAATTGACAAGCTTAGATTTTCAATTCTGCATAATGTTGTATTGCCGTAAATGAAACTATCTCTGCGAAAGGTTGACCAGCACTTGCTTCGATTTCTCTAAGTCTGGCGCCCGAGGATGGAGGAAGGCAAACAACTCTTCGCCCTTGTATCCAATGCTTTTCATCCATTTCGAATTTGCAATGGGGATGGCGTAAAGATGATTCTCCGTCTTTCCATTCATATTGTCGACGGGAAGATCGACGACACCCTCCGGGAAGTCAGCGGGTTTCAACAAATCGTCTAGTGGTAGCATACCACCCGTTCGGGCAATACCTAACCATTGGTCTTTGGTAAGCACAATAATGCCGTGGTCACCTGCAGCCACTTCAACGATCATCTTGTCCAACGAGAAGATTGGTGTCGAACTAATCGAAACAGTAGGTGTCTCCCCAACCTGTTGTTGCAAATTTTTCTGTAATTCATCCACTACAACTGCAGACATTCCACCAGATGGCATCATGAATATCGAAACATCCGACTTCGGTTCACTACAACCTATGATAATTGCAAGTGAAAAGAGTGCGGCTATTAATTTTAGTCTCATAGTCTTGCTCGTTCCTCTCCTGCTATCCGTCTGCTAAATTCGTGCGCAATTTGAATGTTAACCTTTAAATTTATGCACAAATTTGCCGATTCTTTCTATCGCTTCATTTAACTGATTGACGCTAGATGCATAGGAACAACGGATGAATCCTTCGCCACCTAGGCCGAATACGTTGCCAGGGACGGCTGCCACCTTCCA
>JBILCE010000233.1:0-3057 GCA_044353305.1 Paenibacillus sp. | reverse complement strand
CCGACATTACCGACAAGATTGTTGATAGTGAGAGAGGGTATTATGAACATTTAGCACGCACAAAATAAATTTGTTTATATGAAACAATTGTATTATATTTGTAATCTAAAATCTAATTAAGATGAGAAAAACACAACTAACAGACGTCATTCACTACGAGAAGATGTCGCAGAAGCCTAACGCACTACTAATACAAACGCTACAGCAAACCCTTGACGGGCTACGTGAGTTTGACTTCAAGGACTTTATTGGAACGGGTAGGTTTATACCTATCGACACACTACCTAACGAGTACAAGATATTTATCAGTAAGGACACAGCATCCATTGTTGTCTACGTTGGAAATTACTTCATTCCATGCGACGCAGACGGATACTTCTTTATCACCATAGATAACCGAAGTGAGGCTGATGAGCACCTTGAAGTATTCAAGAGTAAGAAACTAATTGACGTTGAACATAAGCTATGGGACACATACGCACATGAATCATTTAAGCGATGAAGAAGAGCGTATTCACTCAGTATGTAGACATCGTATCAAGGATGTTTGCAATGACACCTGGGCAGATGTTCGAGAACACCAAGCGCCGTTCGGTAACCGAGGCGCGTCAGTTGTTCATCTTCCTATGCATCAGACGTCAAATCCCCATGTGTAACATTATGGATTGGTCGCTAGTATACGGACGTAAGTTCACGTACTCATCAATCATCAATGCTGTTCGCTACATGGAGCGTAAGATGGCAGACGATAGGGACTACATCCAAATAATAAAGAACATCGAATCCAAAGTAATCAATTAAATCAATACATATGAAAGAACAACAATCAGTTTTTAAGACACTCTCGTCAGTAGACATCAGAGAGAAAATCGAGACCAAGGGTAACGTCAAGTATTTGTCTTGGTCATTCGCTTGGGAAATCCTCAAGGAGCACTACCCATCAGCAGAGAGAGTTGTGTATGAGAATCCATCTACGGGACTCAACTACTTTACGGATGGCAACACAGCCTACGTTAAGGTTGGTGTAAGGGTAGACGGTATTGAGAACATCGACTACCTACCAATCATGGACTTCCGCAATCAATCTATCCGCTTAGATAAGCTTACGTCAATGGACGTTAACAAGGCTATTCAGCGTTCGACTGCTAAGGCTATCGCCATGCATGGCTTAGGACTTCAGTTGTGGACGGGTGAGGATATGCCTGAGATGACTACAGCTAAGCCTACGAAGCCCGCTAAAGCTACTGAGGAGGAGCCTAAGCTAACAACTCTCATCGTTAATAGTGATGACTACCACAAGGTACTTAAGTACGTTCAGGACAACGCATCGCTTGGCGAGGAGAAAATCTTCAAGCAGATTGAGCGTAAGTATGTGCTCACACCATTAGTAAAGAAAGTATTAATCAAAGAGATAACAAAGTAACATGAACAACGTAACAGAACTATTAAAGAATGACGCTGAGTATTACGGAGGGGTAGGAAAGAACTACCTCTCTAACTCCGACATTGGCGCGCTATTAACTAACCCAAAGACGTTCAAGCAAGACCGACCTGATAACAAGTCGTTTGCTGAGGGTCGCTACTTCCATCAGCTACTCATTGAGCCCGACAAGGCACAGGTAGCGAACATGGTCGAGGCATCTACGCGTAACACCAAAATCTACAAGGACTACTGCGATGCCAACGAGTTGGACTTCTGCTTACTCAAGCACGAGGTTGATGAGGTTGAGTCATTAGCTAAGTTGATGCGCTCTAACATCTACTTCTACGACGAAATCTACAAAGACGGCAACGTGTATGAGCAGCCGGCCATCGGAGAGATTAAGGGATTGATGTGGAAGGGTAAGGCGGACATCATCACCGATGAGGTCATCATCGACCTGAAGACTACGTCCGACATTCAAAAGTTCAAGTGGTCAGCTAAGGCCTACAACTACGACAGCCAAGCTTACATCTACCAAAAGCTATTCGGTAAGCCGCTTATCTTCTTTGTAATTGACAAGACCACTCAGCAGTTGGGTATCTTCCGTCCTACCGAGAACTTTATCCTAGGTGGTGAGCGCAAGGTCGAGAGAGCCATTGAGGTATACAACACGTACTTCGGTGACAACGCAAGTGATGACATCGACAACTACTACATCGACGAGCAATTAGACTAACCTTTAAATCAGAATAAGATGACAGCAGTAGAAAAAGCACAAGAGTTATTTATGAGAAATTTTGAAATAACTGTTGATGATTATTGTGCCAAACAATGCGCTTTGATTGCAGTTGATATAGCAATCAAGTGCTGTAAAGATTACGATGAAGTACATGAAAACTATACCACTCAGGTAAATTATTGGCAAGAAGTAAAAAACGAACTAAATAAATTATAATAAAATGAAACAGACAGCAGTAGAATGGTTAGAGCAAGAGCTCTATAAGACAGGATGGGAGCAATTAACTCATGAGGAAAAAATGAATATTTGTTGCACTGCAAAAATGATGGAGAGAAAGCAGATAGATACTACAACGAAACCTTTAAATCAGAATAAGATGGAAAACAAAAGAGAACGTAGAGAAAGGTCAGGTGCGATAGGCACCATGATACTAATAGGAACAATAATTTTGTTAACAATAATCAACTTTATTTATGAAATATCAACAAAATAGTTTGGTATATGGGTACATATTCTTAATTTTGATGGGTGCTATGACAGCACTATGTATCCTAAATTCTTAGTAACTAATTAAATCAATAACAATGGAACAAAAAGAAAGAACATTCGCAGACGGCTTTATCTTCAAGAGAAAAGAAAACGCACCCGAATTTGTAGTAGGTCGCTTATCAGTTAAGGTTGACGAGGCAATCGCATTCATGCGTGCAAACGCAAGTGATGGATGGGTAAATCTTGACATCAAGTACGGACGTACCGGTAACGCATACGTCGAGTTGGATACGTTCAAGCCAAAAAACGCTGACGGTTTTCAAAAGCCTCAGGCTGCTAAGCCAAAGGCACAACCTCAAGTAGAAGAGGACGACGAGGACGGGGACCTACCCTTTTAATCGTTGAT
>JBILCE010000179.1:0-3104 GCA_044353305.1 Paenibacillus sp. | reverse complement strand
CGTCACTATAGCGAAATTGTTAGACTCATCGAAGGTGCCGGTTTCAATGCACGTGTGACCGCTTATAGCCTAGCTATTTTCGAAAAAATTGGCATCGCAGAAGGCAAAATTCACGATATCCCGCTCGATCGTGTTCATTTCCACGAAGTAGGTGCGATCGATTCCATCGTCGACGTCATCGGTGTCGCGCTTGCGCTCGATTCACTTGATGCAGACAAAGTCGTCTGTTCACCAGTGCCCCTCGGATCTGGTTCAATCCACATCGATCATGGAGTCTATCCAGTGCCGGCACCCGCTACGTTAGAAATGATGCGCGGATTACCAATAGCACCGTGCGACTATCGGATGGAGATGACTACACCAACAGGAGCGGGAATTGTGGCCGGGGTAGTGAACGAGTTTGCGGCTGCCATTCCTCCCATGGTCGTCGAGACCATCGGTTACGGAGCAGGCACACGCGACTTGCCAAATCAACCGAACGTACTCCGTGTTATCGTCGGCCGTACATTGCCCCACCTAGAAGTACCCCACGCCCAGCACGGACTGCTAATGCAGCAACATCACGCACATGACCACGCAGATCAGCCGCACCACCACGGTGACGCTCTCGGCCACGGCCATGGACATAGTCACGGTCATGGACATGAGCATGAGCATGGGCATGGACATGGACATAGTCACGCACACGGGAATGGCCACGAGCATCGCCACAGTCACGGACATGACCACGAGCATCGCCACAGTCATGAATAGTAGCCATTTCATCATATAAATTTATAGGTTTTTGAAACTTTACATTTGAAAAATCAAGCATAACTGGCTCCAGTACTGAAAACCGAGTGCTCCTAGAACAAAAATCAACAGGCCCATTTGCATTAAGCAAGTGGGTCTGTCCCTTTATAGAAATAAGTAACCGACGATACATCACCTTTGATCTACACTACATCCATTTAACCCACTTACCCAGATCAACATCATAACCATAACCCCTAGATTCATCCCGCGACGCACACTAACTCCATAACCACCATATCTACTAACTAATCCGAACTATATTCATAGTCACTAGATCCATAACGTGATCCCCGGTAATGTTGCACTTCATGCAACAATTGTATCCCTGAAGGAGATTAGTGACCATATTGTTGCATTTTGTGCAAGATTTAGGCTCATACCCGCCCTTCTCGCTATATATTGTTGCACTTCATGCAGCAGTTTGACCTTTGACAATAGAAAACCGCTATTACTACTGTATGAAATGCAACATTTAGATTTGATGCAGAAGGAATCCCTGTTTGTGCGTGTAGATAGGCATCTATCTCTTAATTGGTCCAGAGGCGGTCCGCGTTTGTGCTTAGAGGCCTAATTGAGTAATACCTTAGCCCCTACCTACCCTCAACCGTGCCGATTTGCTCCATGAAGCGTCGCTTCACTTCGTCGTAGACCTGTTTTAGCGGAATCTCATTAGTTTTAGCCACATTCTCACAGTCGCGGAACTCTGGGGCATACTGCACCAACTCACCTTTATAGAAACCTGCTTTTACCGTCACTTCGCCCCATGGGGTCGTCACCTTGTAAAATTCCCTGCCTAATCGGTGACAAGATACTTGCAAATACCGCAAGCCCAGTGTCGTTGTCTCCTTGAACACTATCTCTTCCACAGCTGACAATTCCGACATAGCCGTCAATATATTGAGCATCAGGCCAGGTCGACCTTTTTTCATAATAATCGGCACCCAATATACATCGTTCGCCCCGCACTTCAGCAACTTATCCGTTACATACGAGCAATGCTCTGGATTCATATCGTCCAAGTTCACCTGAATCAGTAGCATCCCGTCATCCACATGTTCCGCCCGATGGTGCTCAAATTCCATAAAAACCGCCCCCGCATCTATCGCTAAATCGGATACCCATCTTTACCCTGGCTTTCTCCCGATGCCTGTCCCACAGATGCAATTTTATCAAATAAAAGCCATTACTGTAAATTCGGATAAAATTCGTCTCAACGGATAACCTAACACAATAAATGTCTAACCACAGCTTGGGAGGTACCCCATTATGGACTTTAAGCCGAATCGGCCTGTTGCCCGTTTACTATTGACGGGAATTACAACGATTTGCTTACTTTTTTTATCTGATTCGATGTTGTATGCCGCCCCAGCTTCGCCGAAACCGGTACCGGATGCCAAACAAATTCTACAAGATCGCAAACAATTACTCGAAGATGTCAGTACGATATCTGGGATTCCCTGGTACCATTTAGCAGCCATCGATCAATATGAAAGAACGTTAGTCATGGCGAAGAAAAAACCTCCGCGTCCAGGCTTACTCGCTATCACCATCTCCGAATGGGAATGGGCTGGGCTAACCAATCCCAATCCACAAGATCAGAATGTGCAAACCATCTCCTTATTCGGTGGAAAAGGGCGCGACGGCAACGGCGACGGTCTCGCCGATCGCAACGACGACTTGGACGTACTGGCAAGCATCTCCGTGGATCTTTTAAAATATGGCGTTAGCAAAGAGCATTTTCACATCGGACTTGAAAAATATTACCACAATTCACGAGCCGTCCAACGGATTGAGCAATTCGCCAAACTATATGAGACCTTCGACACCCTCGATTTAAATGAGCACACGTTCGTGCTACCGCTTGGATCCAGTTACTCGTATCGCAGTACTTGGGGAGCGAGCCGTGGTTGGGGAGGAGATCGCATTCACGAAGGAACCGACTTATTCGCCGGATATGGCGTACCTGTACGCAGCGCTGGTTATGGGATCATCGAGATCAAGGGCTGGAATAACTACGGGGGATGGCGGATTGGGGTTCGGGATCTGAATAACGTTTATCATTATTTTGCCCATCTGTCGAGTTTTCACAAGGATATTGCCGTCGGAGACATCGTAAAACCTGGCCAAATTATTGGCTATGTGGGTAGCTCGGGCTACGGAAAACCAGGCACATCGGGTAAATTCCCTCCACATCTCCACTATGGTCTTTACCGCGATAACGGCACAACCGATTGGTCGTTCGACCCTTATTCCCATCTGCGTAAATGGGAGCGCGAAGAACGCCAACGTGGCCGCAAGCCGTAACGTAC
>JBILCE010000177.1:0-3110 GCA_044353305.1 Paenibacillus sp. | reverse complement strand
AGGCTGTGTAACTGATAGAAATATTGAGCAATTCTACGACATTGTATGGATTGTGGGACAGGACTCCGGTTTAAGGGGGGCTAGCCGTATAGTACAACAATCCTAGGTAGTGAGGATGGGGAAAGTGGAGTTTGTGGAATTGATAAGTCAGGAAAATGGACTTGTAGAATTAAAATCTCGTTAGTATATAGGTAACGGGGGTGTCAAGGATCAAAATACATAGATATAGATATGCGGCGAGTTTGAACTGGGTCATGCCCTAGGTGTGGTTACTACTAAGTAAGTGCGGGTGGGCCGCCCCCATGAGCACAATGCAGTGGGTTAGAGTCTAATGCCATTAGGCTTCTGATTGTTTAACTTGCTCATGGGCGTGATAGGAGCTACGGACGAGTGGACCGGACTCTACGTGGCGAAAGCCTAAGGACTT
Source organism: Paenibacillus sp. (assembly GCA_044353305.1). Classification (GTDB taxonomy): domain Bacteria; phylum Bacillota; class Bacilli; order Paenibacillales; family NBRC-103111; genus JBILCE01. The sequence continues at coordinate 2,683 of JBILCE010000177.1, read as the reverse complement.
GCCGATTTCCTTCAGTTCAGTAAACTGCTCGGGTGTGTAATACTGGAGCACGTTTAGGTGCTTTTGGGTCGGTTGCAAGTATTGGCCGATTGTCATAATGTCACACTCGACTGAGCGCAAGTCGTGCATCGTCTGAACGATCTCGGCTTTCGTTTCGCCGAGGCCTACCATGATGCCGGACTTCGTCTTTTGGCCAGGAATGATTTCTTTCGCTCGCCCCAGTAATTCAAGAGAACGGCGATATTTGGCCTTTGCTCGCACACTATCTGACAGCCGTTCAACTGTTTCCAGGTTGTGGTTCAAGATGTCGGGTTTTGCCCCGAGGACCATCTCCAGCAACTCACGACGACCATTAAAATCAGGAATAAGCACCTCAATACCTGTCATCGGATTTTTCTCGCGAATGGCACGAATCGTTTGGGAGAAAAGAGACGCCCCTTCGTCTTGTAAATCATCACGTGCAACTGATGTGACGACGACATGTCGTAAACCCATGTCAAAGGTCGCTTGAGCCACGTTAGTGGGTTCCCCTAGATCGAGCTCCGTCGGAAGACCGGATGTGACCGCACAGAACCGACAGGCACGGGTACATATTTTACCCAGAATCATAAAAGTGGCCGTTCGATTGCTCCAACATTCATGAATATTGGGGCACCGCGCTTCCTCGCATACGGTGTGTAATTGCTTGCTACGCATAAGCTTTTTCAGTTCTACAAAATCTTTGTTAGCCGTTAAGTTGATTTTGAGCCAATCAGGCTTACGTCCCGCTAAAGATGAACTCATACAGGTCATTCCTTTCAGGTAAAGCTCTTCCTCTCCATGAACATCTAACCTTCGGTCAATGCGCTATATTGTTCCGCGGTTAATAGTGATCGAAGCTCGTCCATTCCGCTTATTTTTACTTCGAACAACCAACCCTCGCCATATGGCTGATCATTCACTTTTTCCGGTGACTTTTCTAATAATTGATTAATTTGAACTACTTCCCCACTGATGGGTGATAATATATCAGAGACGGTCTTCACCGACTCCACACTCCCGACACTCTCATCAGCAACAATCGATACGCCTAGCAATGGCAATTCTACAAATACTATAAACCCTAGCTGATCTTGCACAAAATCAGTTACACCGACGCGGACTACGTTCGGAGCAATGACATCCACCCAGGAGTGCTCTCTACTATATAGAAGATGCGACGGAACTTGAGTCATAATAAGATTTCCTCACTTTGAACTTAGTTAGGTCTAGTATCGCACAAAATCATCTTGAAAGTCACGAATAAGGTGAAAATGAAGTTATCAACAATTTGCGCTAATAGAAAGTGGATAAACTGTGGACGAATTGTGGTTTAAGTTGGATAAACAAGGTAGTAAAGGCGCCTTTATTGATTTGGAAGGCCTGTGAAACAGAGTTGCTAACAAGTTTGTCCACAAATCAGCAGTAAATTGTGCACAAAATGTGGATAACAAGTACGAATGAAAAATTCAACACCTAAGTTTGATTGTTTAAAGTGAGATAAGGTCTTAATGGAACGTATCCAATTATTGATTTTGATAAATGATAATCACGATGAGCAGCAAAAGAACTAAGAGTGGCAAGGTATTTCCGATCCGATCATTGGCACAGACAATACAGATAATGTATGACATAGTGACAAAGATTATGATCACAGCAAAAAGTGATGAACTCCAGACGGAATATTAAAAAACCAGATGTCAGCAATTAAAGAACGGCGTCTACAAATTCTACAAATCCAGCGAAATATTGAAACACTTTTGAGCCCAAATCATTTGAAATGGCCTTCTATACTTTTCATAAAAAATCGTTGTTCCAGAAAATACGATCATTACAGTGATACACGAGTGAGGACTGTTAAGTCTAAAACGAATGCATCATAATCACTAAGCAGTCGACGACATAGTAAAGTATGAATTTGATACTTTGATTCATTGGTTGAGTCTGACGTAAAAGTTAATATAAAAAATAAAAATATGAATAATCTAACTTCGAGTTAATTCATTCTAACGTATGTTATTTGGTTATTGTCTTAAGTACTTGTTACTAGCAAAAAAAAAGAAAAAAAAAGTAACTTATCCTAAAATTAATATATTGAAGGTAATGATGTTTCTGTTAGGAAAAAAGAAAAAACTAATTGACATTCATAATTTAAGCGTTTAATCTATAAGTGAGACTTTACGGTCTTAATAAAAAATGGGGGTACAAAAGATGAAACTCGGTTCCAAAACATCAATGAAAGCGTTCTCGCTTTCGGCTGCTCTAATTCTACTCTTGTCAGTAGTTTTAACAGCATGTGGTTCTTCCAAAGAATCAACTGCATCTCCTTCTGCTTCTGCTACACCTTCAGGCCCAGTGAAACTTACGATTGCTGTACGGGCTAATCCGAACATCCAAGATTTGGAAACAAACGGTTTAACTAAAAAGATTGAGCAAATGAATAATGTTGATCTTGATTTTGTAGTATTGCCAAGCAAGTTGGAAGATGCGATTGCAAAGGTGCAATTGATGGTTTCTTCCGGAGAAAAATTGCCTGATGTAATTAACATGACTGGTATTGACGAGTCAATTGTTTTTGATTTTGCTACTAAAGGAGTTTTCGTCAAACTTGATGACTATTTCAAGAAAGCAGATTTGACTCCTAACTTTGCAAAATTACCACAAG
>JBILCE010000176.1:0-3120 GCA_044353305.1 Paenibacillus sp. | reverse complement strand
CTGTCAGCACCTTCATGGTCGTCGTCTTACCCGCTCCGTTCGGTCCAAGAAAACCGACAATTTGTCCTGTCGGAATCTGAAAACTAATGCCGTCAACTGCTCTTACTTCACGAAACTCACGGTTAAAAACACTGCGCAACGAGGCGAGGAATCCCGCTTCACGCTCATGAACACGATACGTTTTGACTAACGATTCGACTTCAATCATGGAATTACTCCTCATCGTGCGGGGTAGGTGGCTGGAGCTTCATTGCATCAAGCAACTCCTGTAACCGAGGATCGAGTACTTCAATATTCAGATCATAAAAAGCAAATGGCTCTGACTCCAGTCGCATCAGCTTTGCCACATAGGTCTTACTATCGGCTACTAATTGACCTAGATGGATGCCTAACGATAGCTCAGGCAAAAGATGCAACTTGTCAATTCCTTGTGTAAATAGTTTAATGGAGCCACTAATATTGCCATTCCGATGGTGGTACAATCCAACTGCAATCTGCAACAACCCTTGGAAAATCGGCGCACGACCTTCCTCCAGCCAGAGCTCTTCCATTACCTCGTGACACTCAAAATAATCACGTGCCTCGTTAAAATAATACAGGAACTCCACATATAATCGTTCATAACCAATCATTCTGCCGTTTCCCTCCTTTCCAGACAACCCAATAAAGCGACAAGCCCCTAAATCCTAATCGGACATAGGGGCATACGATTAAGGTTTCGCTTGCTCTCGCTTAGCACGGGCAATCGCCTCATCAATCTCTTGACCGATATCCTTAAGCCCCCAGAGTTCCTCGTTCTCCCACATTTCATTGAAACGTAGCTGGAAATGAGCAGCCTCCCTAACTCGGCGGTAAAAATATAACTCTTGGATGTCGTTAAGCACTTTTGACACAAGATGTGACTTGTCTTCAAACATTAATTGGGCACTAACAATCTCATCACGTATGCTAGACATTTCCTGATCAAGTAGATGAGCCGCTTCTGATGCACGGCTCAGTCGCAGCACGACATCTGCAGGTAATTTCTCTTTATATTTATAATTTAATGAATGCTCGATGGTCGCCCAAAAGTTCATCGCTAACGTCCGAATTTGAATTTCTGCGAGCACTTTCTTCATACCTAAAGCAGTCTGTACGGGATATTCCACAATGATATGAAAGCTACGATATCCGCTTTCCTTTTTATGCTTAATGTAGTCCTTCACATATACAACTGTCATATCTTGCCGGTTTAAAATAAGGTCAGACATCCTCTCAATGTCTTCGACGAATTGGCACATGATGCGAATGCCAGCAATATCCTCAATGCCGGTTTCGATTTGGTCCATCGGAACGTTCAGACGCTTTGCTTTCTCAAGGATACTCGAGATTTTCTTGACACGTCCAGTGACAAATTCGATAGGAGCATATTCGTCGCGGCTCTTCAGTTCCGAACGCAGAGTCTTAAATTTGACTTTAAGTTCCTCAATTGCCTGTTCATAAGGAAGCAAAAATTTTTTCCAATCACGGCCGTCCATTGTAGACCTCCCGATCTGTCAAAATCCCCTTGTCCCTGCTACCTCACTCGCTGCTCATGCAATACCTAAGCATCAACACCGACAGCATCCGTCAAATTCGTAAATCCATCACGCCGCAATAAATCGGCTAGTCCGTCAGTCAGCGTTTGTAACAATTGCGGACCTTCATAGACGAGCGCCGTGTACACTTCGACGAGACTGGCGCCGGCACGTATTTTCTGATATGCATGCTGTGCTGTAAAAATACCGCCGCACCCAATAATCGGTAGTTTCCCTTGTGTGAGTCGATAAACGGTTCTTACGACTTGGGTCGACCGCAATGTCAGAGGCGTTCCACTGAGTCCGCCTGCTTGGTTTCGGTGGGTACTCTTCAATCCGTCCCGCCCGATCGTTGTATTGCTAGCAATGATCCCCGATACGCCACTATCCACGATTGTTCCTGCAATAATCTCAAGCTCCTGCTCAGACAAATCCGGAGCAATCTTGACGAGAATCGGCTTCGCAGTACCGCCATGCATGCGTTGTTGGGTACCCATCTCATCTTTCACAGCATCTAACAGTCTCCGCAGGTCGTCCCCATGCTGCAAATTTCTCAGGTCTGGTGTATTCGGAGAACTTATATTTACAACGAAGAAATCGCCATACGTGTATAGTCGTTGAATGCACTTCCGGTAATCATCTTCGGCTTGCTCATTCGGTGTCATCTTATTCTTGCCAATATTCACAGCAACCGGAATCCGGTAGCGACCTGCCTTTTGCAAGTTGGCTGCCATTGCATCAATCCCGACATTGTTAAATCCCATACGGTTGATTAGCGCACCGTCCTCTGGTAGCCGAAACAGCCTAGGCTTATCATTTCCCAATTGAGGCTTGGGCGTAATCGTCCCAACTTCCATAAAACCGAAGCCAATCGATGAAAATCCTCGAACTGCTTCGCCATTCTTATCCAGTCCTGCTGCAAGTCCTATTGGATTCTTGAAGTTAATCCCCCAAATGTTTTGCTGCAACTCCGGATGGTTGTTCGTCCCATAAACCGAGTCTAACATGGTTATTGCCCCTGGCAGTTGACCTGCCACCTTCATACCACGAATGGTGAGATGATGCGCCTTCTCAGGATCCATTTGGAACAAAACCGGTTTAACCACTTTCTGATAGAACATGAAACACTCCCCGTTCTGCAAATTACACAACATCTAACAGTCAGTTTACTAATTTATGGCCAAAAAGGGAAGTAGCGAACGCTTTATTCCTATGCTATTATGGTTATGAAAACGCCATCATGTTGTGGAAGGATGATTAAACATGTCGAAGAAGAAACCCTCATACCTTGAGCGTCGCAAACAAGACCATGTGAATAAAAAGGCAATCCTATGGACGTCCGGTGCCGTGATCGTTTTTATTGTGCTCATGACTGTGCTTTTGATCATCAATCGATAAGTTTTGGCAACTATTATACCATCTATCTATCACAATCAATCGTCGCCCAGGAGCTTAATACCTCATATAGCTCGCTGGGTTTTTTATCTGACGAATTGTAATATGAAGTGCGACACCTAGAAAAACAAAAGGCCCATGCAGGCTTCGTGTAAAATGGAAGTTACCA
>JBILCE010000175.1:0-3137 GCA_044353305.1 Paenibacillus sp. | reverse complement strand
CAACTGTATGGAAAAAGTCATGCATTTGTGTTGCCCACTCGTGGAGAAGGTGTTGGCATGCCGTTCCTAGAGGCGATGGCGAGTGGCATTCCCATTATTGCGACGGGGTGGGGTGGCCATATGGATTTTTTGACACACAGAAACGCCTTTCTGGTCAATTATAAGTTGGAAAATCCGGCGTCCCGAATGAACCGGAAGTCGGCGATTGCGCAGTCATTTCGCTATTTATTTGCAGAACAAGACCAGCGTTGGGCGGAGCCCGACATTGGAAGCTTGCGGCTACAAATGAAAAAAGCCTTCGACAACCCTTCACTATGTCGAGTGAAAGGTCGTCAGGCTCGTCGCGATTCGCTTCATTTGTCATGGGACCGTGCGGGTAGGCAGCTGAAGCATGCCATTGACGATGTCGTGAGGCGTGTCAAAATGTGACCTGTTCAAGATTAGATCATCGAAAAACTCTGGGGTGTGTACGAAGTTTTCCTTCATCCAAGCATATCCAATAGCGAAAAACCCCTACCCGAGAGAGGTAGGGGTTTTGCTTGCTAACGATTTAAAGCTTAGTTGATTTCATAACGAGCAGTGATGCACAGTTCGCCTGTCACAGGTGTGACTGGAGTAGCTGATGGGGCAGTAAGAATGATCGTGTTGAAATCAGTGAGAGTAAAGCTAGCGCTGGATCCAGGTGTTAGTGTAAGAGTAGAATTAACTGGTGTTCCGTTAAGTTCAAAGCGAACCAATAAGATGCCAGTACCGCTGCTAAACTCTACAGTGCCTGATGCAAATAATTCGTTGGAGTTAACGTTGGTTGTATAAATAACGACTGGAGCATCTGAGATTAAGCTAAATTCATTGCACACCTTATCCTGCACATACACATCCGGCTCACAACAAGAAAAATTCCCGCTAACATGGTCATTGCATGTTCCCATTTTGCATTCCTCCTAAGTGGTTTTGGTCTTACGCAATAAGATACTGCGATAAGAGCAAGTTTGTCTCCACTTATTACCGAGTGCAAAAACACAAATATACAGTAGGATCATTTAACCGCAGCTTCCACCAATTCCAGGAAGCGCCTTGATTTCGATGCCATGTGGCATCTGACCAACTGGGATTCGCTCCGTCACTTGACGTTTCTCTAGATCAATGACAGCAACTTCGTTCGATCCACCCAAGGTGACATATGCTTTCGTCTGCAATCGATTAAATACAATGTGCTTAGCGCCAGCAAGGCCTTCAATTCTAGAAATTTCCTTGCCGTTGCTTAACTGGATCATCGCAACTGCATTACCTTCGGCACCTGAAACAATTGCAGTGCTTTCATCTTCCGTTACGACAACATCCGTTGCTCCCTTTACAGTTGGCAGGCTTTGCAGGAGCTTCCCTGTTCTCGCCTCGTACACTTCTAATGAATTGTCTTGCGCACAAGGTACGTACAGCTTCTCTCCATTAGAACTTAGGCGAATCGCACGCGGCAATTTACCCGTCTGGATCGTCTGGATCACAGCCTTTTTCTTCAAGTCTACGACATATACTTTATTGTTCTGATGATCACTTACATATAGCTGGTTATCATACATGGCCAAATAATTTGTTCGTGCACCGACTCCCAAGTCAATGGGTTGACCTTTCTTGCCGGTTTGCGTGTCAATCGTGTGAACGAATTGATCGCCCGTCGTCGCAATGTATAAGGTGTTGTTGTCAGGAGACAATGCTAAGCCATGCGGAAGGGGGCCAACTTCAACCTCTTTCTCCACTTTCAAAGTCTGGGTATTCACGAATGCCACAGCTCCACTATCTTGCAAAGCGACGTATGCTTTACGCATAGTGCTAGAGAATATAACGACGGTCGGTGCGTCACCAAGCGGAATTTGCGCAACCGACTTGTTGCTTATCACATCAATTACATCGATTCGATTGTCGGTCATACTTGGCACATAGAATTGCACGGTCGTCAATTTGCCGGCCGCCGATACTGTGGCTGATGGTGCCCCTGCTTCGCCGGTTTTGTTCGTGCCCTTCCCTAATCGGGCAGCGGCTTCTTCTTTCGTCTCATAGGCACATCCGCTCAAAGCAACAACCGATAGAATCAACATCATCTTAATAAATAAATTGTTATTCATTTTTTCCTCCAGAAAAGTATTTTGTTAAATTATTAATTAAATCCTTGTAATATAGTCGGAATTATGTTAGATTGCATTATATCACGTTTTAACAACTTCAATCAACTGAAAAAGGATGGATGTACAATGGTTAACAAATTTGTAGTAGGCTCTCTTCTGATAGCCCTAACGGTAGTTGCTAGCGGATGCGCAAACGAGAAAGCAGCTAGCACAGAAAAAACAACTCCAACAGAAAAAACAGCTGCAGGCGCAACAAAAAATACAAATAATACCAAGTATGCAACTGATACTAAAAACGGTGGCTATCCAAACGGTAATATTCTAGCAGATGTTGAGTGGGTAGACAAAAATAAGGACAAAATCGTCATTCTCGATGCTAGATCGAAAGATTACGATAAAGGTCATATCCCGGGTGCCATCAGTCTTTCAACGAGTGCGGTAACGGATCCTAAAGGTACAGTCGAAGGAGATCCATACCCTTCCGAGAAACTTACCGAAATTTTCCAAGCAGCAGGCGTCAATAAAGAATCGACAGTGGTCATTTATGACGATGGTACAGCTCTGAACGCTTCCCGCATTTATTACATTCTTGAATACTTCGGTCATGCCGATTTGAAAATACTGAACGGTGGTTACCCAGGCTGGCTCGTAGCAAACAAAGCGGTGCAGACTGACAAACCAACCCCTGCTAAAGGAAATTTCGTGGCAAAATTAAATTCGCAAATCGTCTGCTCGCTGAATGATTTGAAAACCAATTTGGACAGCAAAGATTTTGTCTATCTCGACGTTCGTTCTGCTAAAGAATACACGGGTGAAGATCTTCGTGCGAAGAACGGTGGCCATATCCCAGGAGCGGTAAACATTGAATGGAACCAAGCGATCAAAGCTGATAACGGCGTATCCATTTTTAAGAGCTATGATGAGTTAAAAGCGTTGTTCGGTAACCTGGACCCTAACAAGACGATCGTTCCATATTGCCAAACAAATGTTAGAGGCGCACACACTTATTTTACCCTT
>JBILCE010000174.1:0-3149 GCA_044353305.1 Paenibacillus sp. | reverse complement strand
GGAATACGGCAAAATGCATAAGGGTCAAAAGGGTGAGAGTATAGATGATACAAGTCGCAGCTAATTTGACTCTCGTCATAATTGGTCTTGCAGGAGGACTTGCTGTCGGCAGTGGAATTGTCGCATTCCTGGTTGTACTTGACGTTATCCCACGGTTAGCGCAGTTAACGCGCTCGTACAGTCACATCTATCGATACGAAGTTGCCGTTATTATGGGGACGCTTGCTTGGAGTATATTGGATTTCGGAAATTGGAAGCTGTCTTTGGGGGTTGTTGGAACTGTGATCTGTGGCTTGGCCAGTGGTTGCTTTATTGGTCTACTGGCGGCTGCTTTAACCGAGGTAGTCAATGTACTCCCCATATTAGCGAAGCGGCTTCATATGATGGAATATATGAAGTTCCTCTTGACAGCAATGGTGTTAGGAAAAATGATTGGATCATTATTTGATTGGCTTGTTTATGTATAGTCCGGCTACATCCTAACACAAGACCCGTCTCCCGTATTGTCATTCGGGGGCGGGTTATGTTACTTTTAATGGGATGTAGATGGGAAGAGGGGACTTTTCAATGCACTTACATGGGACAAGCCGCGTGAATGATAAAGGTAGGCTAGAAATTGGTGGTTGTGATTCAACAGAATTAGTTGCTCAGTTCGGAACACCGCTTTATGTGGTGGATGAAGCACAAGTAAGGAGTAAGGCTAAACAATTTATGGAAGCGTTTCGGGCTTCGGGTTTGAAGTTTCAAGTTGCCTACGCAAGTAAAGCATTTTGTGTAATGGCAATGTGTCGCATCGTGGAAGAAGAGGGAATGTCTTTGGATATCGTCTCCGATGGCGAATTGTATACTGCACTACAAGCTGGTTTTCCTCCAGAACGAATTCATTTTCACGGGAACAACAAATCGCCTCAGGAGATTGGGATGGCAATTGATGCCGGAATTGGTTGTTTTGTCGTAGACAATTTTGTTGAACTGCATATGCTTAACCAAATTGCAGGGGAGAAGGGTCAGCAGGTATCCATTTTGCTACGAGTGACGCCAGGCGTAGAGGCACATACTCATGAATTTATTTCCACAGGACAAACTGATTCCAAATTTGGTTTCGATATGGGCAACGGTTCTGCTTATCATGGATATCAAGTGGCGAAGGAACTTACGAATTTACACATACTCGGCATTCATTCCCACATTGGTTCACAAATTTTTGAAGTAGATGGCTTTCGCCTTGCTATGGAAAAAGTGATTCATTTTGCAACAAAGGTTCGGAATGAACTGGGTGTAACGTTTCAAGTCGTCAATTTAGGTGGTGGATTCGGGATACGCTATGTGGAGGGTGATACTCCACGACCTATTGCCAAGTACGTCCAGGCGATAACAGACGGGATTAAGACTTTCTTCACGGATCATCAATATCCTATTCCAGAAATTTGGATAGAGCCGGGGCGAAGCATTATTGGAGATGCCGGCACGACTCTTTATACAATCGGCACATATAAAGACATTCCGAGTGTACGCAAATATATTTCCATCGATGGTGGAATGACAGACAATCCACGGTATGCGCTGTATGGATCGAAATACGAGGCAATGATAGCGAACCGGGCGAACGAACCAACCGAGGAGATCGTGACTGTAGCTGGCAAATGTTGCGAGAGTGGGGATATTATCATTAAAGATGTATCGTTGCCTAACGCAATTAGCGGCGATATTCTCGCTGTCTCTTGCACTGGTGCATATAATTACGCAATGGCAAGTAACTATAATCGACTGCGTAGGCCAGCGGTTGTATTCGTCCATGATGGACAAGCGGACATTGCAGTCAAACGGGAAACGCTTGAAGATATCATTTGTCAAGATGTTATCCCTGGTCGTTTGCAGAAAAAGCATTAATGCTTGAGCCTAAAGAATGATAGATTTACTCGTCTGTTTTGCATAACACATGAGGTTAATGTAAAATAAAGCAGACTACGAAACTAGTGGAGGTCGTTTACTTATGAAAAAAGGCACAATTACACTCGAAAATGGCAACCATGTTCAAATTGAATTTTTCGATGAGCATGCACCAAATACGGTAGCGAATTTTGAAAAGCTCGCTAACGAAGGTTTTTATAATGGTCTTACTTTTCACCGCGTTATTCCTGGATTTGTAGCGCAAGGCGGCTGTCCTAGTGGAACGGGTACTGGTGGCCCTGGTTACAAAATTAAATGTGAAACTGTAGGCAACCCAAACAAGCATGTTCGTGGTGTAATTGCAATGGCGCATGCGGGCAAAGACACAGGCGGTAGTCAATTCTATATTACTTATGATGCATTCCCTCATTTGGATGGCATTCATACAGTGTTCGGTAAAATTACCGAAGGTATGGAGCATGTAGATGGCATTCGCCAAGGTTCGAAGATGACCGAAGTGAAGGTTTGGGCGGAGTAACGACACATTTGCCTTGCTTGATCTACGGTAAGCGGCTATAATTAGTAAAATCTTTAAGTTCTAATTGCATATATCCTTCGGGGCGGGGTGTAATTCCCCACCGGCGGTGATCTTCAGGAGCAGTAGATCGAATTGATCTACTCCGAAGTTAGTCCGTGACCCGTGCTTGAGGGCAACCTCAGCCGGTTGACCTGGTGTAAATCCGGGACCGACAGTATAGTCTGGATGGGAGAAGGAAACAAGCATTTAGTCAGATCTGGCATGAGAAGCAAGTCATGTCTGACAGATGGGCGAAGAGAAAGTTAGATAGTTAAGGTTGTGCTTTTTTTCACGTACGAGCGACAACCGAGCTGTCTACGTTTACTTCGTTATGTTGTTTTGACCAAACCCCGAGCGTAATCGCTTCGGGTTTTTTTGTCTACTTGGGGTTCTGGGGGTGATTCTGTTGGAACGATATAACGATGAGACCTATATGCGACTTGCCCTCCAAATGGCGGCATCCACAAACGGTCAAACCGGGATTAACCCAATGGTGGGATGTGTAATTGTAAAACAAGGTAAGATTGTTGGAATGGGCGCACATCTCCGAATGGGTTCCAATCACGCGGAAATTAATGCTTTGCAGCAGGCTGGAAGTGATGCGGAAGGTGCAACCGCATATGTGACGCTAGAACCATGCAGTCATTACGGACGAACACCACCATGTAGTGATCGATTGATT
>JBILCE010000173.1:0-3164 GCA_044353305.1 Paenibacillus sp. | reverse complement strand
TATTGCAATATTATCATTCGAGAGAATGCAGCTGCGACAGTTGAATTGGTTTACGATATTGGGGTTCAGTTAGATGCGGTTTGGCCGCTTCCTCTCTGTGAGTCTATTTATACAGGGTTGTTAACTGATACAGGTGGCTTTCGCTATGCCAACACGACACCCAAGGTCATGAAAATCGCTTCAGATATGCTTGAGCGAGGGGTTGTTGGAAATGAACTTGCAGAATGCTTTCTCGAATCCATAACTTATGCTCAAATTGAGCTCCTGCGAATCGCTTTAGCTACGCTTCAATTTGCTTTCAATAGACGTGTTGCTTATGTTTATGTAACAAGTGAAGACATGACTACCATACACGCTTCTACTGAAGATTTAGACGGTATTTCGAACTATCCTCGAAATATCGAAGGCGTTGAAGTAGGGATCTTTTTTAAACAAACAGGTCCAGATACCTTTAAAGCTAGTTTGCGTTCTACGGGTAAAGTTAACGTTTCCCGAATTGCGCAACACTTCGGCGGTGGGGGACACGTTCGAGCTTCGGGTTGCACGCTGACTGGCCCACTTAACATTGTGATTGATTCTCTAGTTGGGGAAGTGGGGAAGGCGTTAGAATGAGTTACGAAGGTATTTTGCCTGTCTATAAACCTGCAGGGATGACATCACATGATGTCGTTTCGAAAGTAAGACGTCTAATTAGTGAACGTCGTATTGGGCATACGGGAACGCTGGACCCACAGGTAACCGGCGTTCTTCCTTTATGCATAGGGCGTGCTACACGACTGGTCGAATACATTCAGGATTTGCCCAAACAATACGAGGCCGAATTGACAGTTGGAATTTCAACAGATACAGAAGATCGGACTGGCGCAATCACCGCTGCTGTGGATTTTGTGAGTCTCACTGAACACCAAATCAGATCGGTTATGCAATCGTTTGTTGGCGAAGTTGATCAAACCCCACCAATGTATTCTGCGGTAAAGGTTGCAGGAAAGCGGCTTTATGAGCTAGCACGTGAAGGCATAGAAGTGGAACGTAAATCCCGTAAAGTTCAAATTTACAATATTGAGTTGCTTGAATTGAAACTAAATCAGAACAATCCTGCGATTAGGTTTCGAGTCGAATGCTCTAAAGGGACTTATATCCGGACCCTATGTGTAGACATTGGGAGAGAACTCAATTATCCAGCACACATGTCAGATTTGGTTCGAACAGGTACTGGGTTTATCACACTGGATCAGTGTTTGACTTTCGACGAAATTGCTATGAGAGTTGACGATGGGACGTTTTCGCAAGCGCTTATCCCAGCTGATCAAGGAATCAAACACTTACCCGTCGTAACACTTGATGAGATCGAGACAAATCATGCTGTTAATGGACGTGCTATACCGTTTCCCAATGGGACTGGCTCATCCATATATCGAACATATAGATTTGATGGGAAGTTTCTAGGAATTTTCCGATACGAGCATGAATTGGCTGTTTTAAAACCTGAGAAAGTTTTTCTTTAATCGTTAGGACAGGTGAATGATATGAAAACTATCACGCTTTCTTATCCTACAAGTTTAGAAATGGACGACATTCCCAATGCACTAACACTTGCCATCGGAGATTTTGATGGGATTCATCTTGGGCATCAGCAAGTGATTCGTCGTGCCATTCTGACTGCTCGTCAAATGGGAATTGTTTCAGCAGTGATGACGTTTGATCCTCATCCGAGAACTGTACTTGGCCGATCAGAGTACAAACATTTGCTTACACCGTTATCTGAGAAGCTTGAACAATTTGAGCGTTTAGGTGCCGACTATGCATTCGTTGTTCGGTTCAGCCCTGCATTTGCATCACTTTTGCCCGAGCAGTTCGTTAATGATTTGCTCATTCCCATGAATACGAAAGCAGTCATGGTCGGATTTGATTTTCGATTTGGACATCAGGGTGTTGGGGATGCAGATAGTTTGTGTGAATTGGGCGAAGGTCGCTTTGCCGTTGAAGTGGTGCGACCTTATCATCTTGATGGAATAAAAGTTAGCAGTACGGCTATCCGGGACATGCTTGCCGCAGGTGAAGTAGACAAAGCGCTAAAATGGCTAGGTAGACCTTATATGCTTCGTGGGACAGTCGTATCAGGTGACAAACGTGGCCGTACAATTGGTTTCCCGACGGCTAACATCCAATTGCATGAACCGTTTCTATGTCCTCAAAATGGTGTTTATGCGGTTCGAGTGCTAGTGACTGGCGTGTGGATCGACGGTGTGATGAACATAGGTACGAAACCTACATTTTCGAATGAAACTAAGCAAACGCTAGAAGCTCACTTGTTCGATTTCGATCAAAATATTTATGGCGATCAACTGACGATCCAGTTCATCTCATTCATTCGTAAAGAACGAAAATTTGATTCAATTCCACAATTAATTGAACAAATTAGCCGAGATTCGGAACATGCGCGCAAGCAACTTTCCATTCACACATAAAATAAATATGTTTATCATTATGACATTTACTTACTTAACCAACTTATGTTATACTAGTTAACGGTCTTTCTGAAGACTAGTTACAAACTTATGAACCACGGCTTGGTATCTCGCTTACTCCAGCGGTTGACTGGGCTGTCGGGGATCGAATTGATTAAAGAAGGAGGTGCCCTAGGATGGCATTGACACAAGAACGTAAGACACAACTAATCCAAACGCACAAAGTTCACGAGAGTGACACAGGTTCGCCTGAAGTGCAAATCGCGATTTTGACTGAAAACGTTAAGAATCTTACTGAACACTTGAGAACGCACAAGAAAGACCATCATTCCCGTCGTGGTTTGCTAAAGATGGTTGGACAACGACGCAAATTACTTGCTTACCTAAAAAGCAAGGATGTTCAGCGTTATAGCGCGTTAATTGAGAAACTTGGACTACGTCGATAAGACGAAGAAGAAAGCAACCGTTCGTAACCGATCGTCATTTGGCGTACGGGAATGGTTGCTTTTCTTGCTTTTAATGAATGTCATAAAAGCAGGAAAAACTAACGTATATGCCGAATAGTAGGCTATCAAATAAGAATATTGTTTAAAAATTGCAGGAGGTTATTCATGGAGAAGAGCATTCAATTTGACCTTGGTGGCAGACCCTTCGTCATCGAAACAGGACGTCTCGCAAAACAGGCGAATGGTTCTG
>JBILCE010000014.1:0-9523 GCA_044353305.1 Paenibacillus sp. | reverse complement strand
ATCATCGATCACTTCGAAGAGCGAAAAAAATTATCACGCGAATCGAGTTTACAGATCTTAAACGAGGCAGCGTTAACGTTCACTTTAGTGTTTTTTTTCGTACAATTAAGCCTGATTGGAGCTATTTCTCCTCAGTACTCGGTGGCATTTGCGCTTGGTTTATCATTATTTTTTATCATCATAACCATCATTCGCTCCATACAATTATCGCGCAAAATGAAGTTACTTGCCCGTGATGAACAAGCCGATCGTTTCTGGAAAGCGGGGCTATTTTATTTTAATCCTGATGACCCATCACTGCTTGTAGAAAAACGATACGGTCTTGGCTGGACAATCAATTTTGCTAGACCACTTGGATGGCTCATTATGATTATTTTTCTGATGATTATTGTGCTCGTTGTGGTTTTTGGATAATTGATGCATATTTTATCTCAAATTGGACATCCCCCCCTTTTTTTAGTAACATATATTTAATAGCAATAAAGAACTCTCATTATTTCAATGATTCCTTTACTATAAGAGAGTGGGGGGGATTGACGCATGTTGCGACTAGGTTCGAAGGTCGTTATTGTGGCCGATAGCTTCGAGCAGAACTTACCAATTGGGGAGTACGGCTACATTATTGCGAATGATCGTAATGCCGACAATGTGTTTGATCACGTCGTTCGGGTCCCGAAACTAAATAAGAATGTATATGTGCCCGCCAAAGATCTTGAATTGGAAGAAGTGCTGCTCCGCCAAGAGGCCGATCGAATTGAGCGCGAAGCGCTAATTGACTTTGCACTGTCTACACGCAATGAATTCTTGTTTCACCGAATCATGTGCGGCGATTTGGAAGAAGTCGCGCAAGAACCTGTCAAGGAAGTTCAAAGCCGGGAAGATTTCATTAAACAGGTTAATTTGCGGGCATGGATTTGAGATTGTCTATCCGCTATCATACGCTTTTAGATCAAGCCGGGCCATTGTGGGTTCGGCTTTTATCTTTTTTTTAAGTAAGTTATAATGAAAAGCATGACTCCATTAAGAAAGCAGAGGTGCAGCAATTGAGCATTACGAGAAAAGATGTTGAGCACGTAGCCAATTTGGCTCGGCTCGAACTCACTGAAAGTGAAAAGGAACAGTTCGAGAGACAACTCAGCGCCATTCTAAAATATGCAGAAAAATTAAATGAATTGAATACGACTGATGTACCGCCGACAAGTCACGCGATGCCACTTTCCAATGTTATGCGTGAAGATAAGGCGAGGACATCTCTGCCGCGTAATAAGGTGTTCCAGAATGCACCCGAAGAAGAGGACGACCAGTTTAAGGTGCCGGCTGTTATTGAATAACGTTGGATGGGGAGGTTTCACTGTTGTCTTTGTTCGATTTGAATTTGAACGAATTACATAACAAGCTAATGGGCAAATCATTATCTGTAGAGGAATTGGTCAATCACTCCTATAACCAGATCCACAAGGTCGACGGTCAAGTGCAGGCGTTTCTGTCATTAAATGAGGTGGGTGCCAGACAACAAGCCCGTGTATTGGACAAGCAACTATCAGAAGGCGGCGAGTGCGGCTTGCTGTTTGGTTTGCCTGTAGGAATAAAAGATAATATCAATGTCGATGGGTTGCCAACGACTTGCGCTAGTAAACTTCTAGCAAACTATACCTCCGTCTACGATGCTACTGTCTCGACCAAGCTAAAGCAAGCAGAAGCGGTGACGATTGGTAAGTTGAATATGGACGAATTTGCAATGGGGGGATCGAATGAGAATTCGGGCTTCCACTTAACGCGTAACCCATGGCATTTGGATCATGTACCGGGTGGTTCAAGTGGGGGTTCGGCAGCGGCAGTAGCGGCAGGTGAAGTCTATTTTGCTCTTGGTTCTGACACGGGGGGATCCATTCGGCAGCCGGCCGCTTATTGCGGGGTTGTCGGATTGAAACCAACCTATGGACTCGTGTCCCGCTATGGGCTTGTCGCTTTTGCTTCGTCACTTGATCAGATTGGTCCCATCACGAAAAACGTCGAAGATAGTGCGTATGTGTTACAAGCGATTGCGGGTCATGATCCGCTCGATTCAACTTCTGCCCGTGTTGACATACCTAACTATGCCAGTTCGCTAACTGGGGATGTGAAGGGAATGCGGATTGCTGTACCTAAGGAATATCTTGGAGATGGCATTGATTCGTTAGTAAGGGAAGCTATCATGTCCGCTCTAAGGACGTTCGAGAAGCTTGGTGCAACATGGGAAGAAGTTTCGCTTCCTCATACCGATTATGCGGTAGCGACTTATTATTTGCTTGCTTCTTCTGAGGCTTCATCGAATTTAGCTCGATATGATGGCGTTCGTTATGGCGTTCGAACCGAGCATGCGGACAACCTGCTGGACATGTATCGCAGAACGCGCAGCGAAGGCTTCGGCAGTGAAGTGAAGCGTCGCATTATGCTAGGGACTTATGCGCTTAGCTCCGGCTATTATGATGCTTATTATTTGAAAGCCCAGCAAGTCCGGACGCTAATCAAACGCGATTTCGACCGTGTGTTTGAGCAATACGACGTGGTGATCAGTCCAACAGCCCCAACTCCGGCATTCCGGATTGGCACTCAAATCGATGATCCACTTACTATGTATTTAAATGATATCATGACAATTCCCGTTAACCTTGCGGGCGTACCAGCCATCAGCATCCCTTGTGGATTAGCAAATGGAATGCCCGTTGGACTTCAAATCATCGGTAAAGCACTAGATGAGCCTACGATCCTCCGAGCAGCTCATGCCTTTGAACAAAATACTGATTTTCATAAGCTCCGTCCCACCATTTAATCGTGAAAGGAGGATTCCCTTTGACTATTGCAACCACTGCCTATGAAACGGTTATCGGCCTCGAAGTACACGTCGAACTTCATACGGAAACCAAAATATTTTGCGGCTGTCGAGTCCAATTTGGTGCCACACCTAATGCGAATACTTGTCCAATCTGCCTAGGTCATCCTGGTTTTTTGCCTGTTCTCAACAAACAGGCTGTTGAATATGCCATCAAAGCAGCCGCTGCATTGAATTGTCGAATCGCAACCGAGACAAAGTTTGATCGGAAGAACTATTTTTATCCCGATTCCCCAAAAGCTTATCAGATTTCCCAATACGACAAACCAATTGGGGAGCATGGCTGGATTGATATTGAAGTAAACGGTCAAACCAAGAGGATTGGAATTACCCGAGTTCATCTTGAGGAAGACGCCGGTAAACTGACGCACACCGAATTTAGTGGCGGCACCCTAGTCGACTGCAATCGAGTCGGCACACCACTTATCGAGATTGTATCCGAACCTGACATTCGTTCTCCAGAGGAGGCACGTGCTTACCTAGAGAAGCTTAAGGCAATTATGCTTTACTGCGAAGTTTCCGATGTCAAAATGGAGGAAGGCTCACTCCGCTGTGACGCAAACGTCAGCCTGCGCCCTTTTGGCCAGCAAAAGTTTGGCACCAAAGCGGAGCTCAAGAACATGAACTCGTTCCGCGGTGTCCAAAAGGGGCTCGAATACGAGGAAATTCGTCAAGCGGAAGTGCTTGATGGTGGCGGTCGTGTGGTGCAAGAAACCCGCCGTTGGGATGAGGCCCAAGGAAAGACGTTCTCCATGCGCAGCAAAGAAGAGGCTCATGATTATCGATATTTCCCAGATCCAGATCTCGTCTCAATCTACATAGATGAAGATTGGAAAACTCGAATCACAGCGACAATCCCTGAGCTCCCTGATGCTCGTAAAGCAAGGTACACGGTTGATTTTGGACTACCTGCCTACGATGCGGAAGTCATTACGTCTTCCAAGAAGCTTGCAGACTTTTTTGAGGAAAGTCTTCAATATACAAAGGATGCCAAAGCGGTGGCCAATTGGATCATGGGTGATCTACTTGGTTATTTGAATGCGAATCATCAGGAGTTAGTCGATGTACGTATTACCGGTAAAGGGCTTGGTGAGATGATCGGTCTCATCGAGAAAGGTACGATTAGTACGAAGATTGCTAAAACCGTCTTCAAAGAAATGATCGAATCAGGACAAGATCCTCAGAAGATCGTAGAGGAGAAGGGCCTCATCCAGATTAGTGACGAAGGAGCCATCCTAGCGGTGGTTGACCAAGTGTTGGCGGCAAACCCTCAGTCTGTGGCAGATATTTTGGCGGGCAAAGACAAAGCCATTGGCTTTCTTGTGGGTCAGATTATGAAGGAAACGAAAGGCAAAGCAAACCCAGGATTAGTCAACAAGCTGATCATGGATCGGGTCAAAAAGGAATCCTAAAAAAAGGCCGCCTCCTATCGGAGTGCGGCTTTTCTTCCTTATAAGCGATATCCCTCAAAAGAAATGGGGCATTCGTTCACTGCCCGTAATACATCCCCATTTAACTCCCATTTCAACTCTAACTTTTCACCACGTATATTCTGAAAATTCACACTAAAATCATTAGCATGAAATTCTAAATCTTTCGCAGTTGCCTTACTAAATGCCTCAAGTGATAAAATCCCAATGCCTTCAGCTTCCGAAGCGTTCATAAACTCTACTACTACACCATTAACATTTCCGTCACTATGGATGGAGATTCTATCATTTTTTTGCTCCCATGTATATTCATTCATTAGACAAATCGAAAAATAAACTCCGCCGACGTGACCACACAATCGACGATCCGCGAATTGCCATTCTCCGAGAGGTAAACAACCAATAATGAAACCTTTTTGATCGTTTGGAATACGATACATAACCGCAACCGCATCCTGATTCAATAACAACTCACTATGACCTGTCGTATGCCGATCGTCACCTGTATTATACCCTTCTCCTGGGTGAAAGAAGAAAACTTTGTTGACGCTATTTCCAACTGCATCTGTCGGTAACGTTACATCCCATCGATGTTGCTCATTATCAAATTCTTTTACATATTCATAGACGCCGCCAACTGCATATGCATCCGTTATATAGGTAAAGCTGTGCAAATATCGCCCGTGTTCCTCGAAAACGGGAATAAGTCGCTTAACCTCAACGCCGGTTTCGCGTTCCAATCCAATCTGACGGATTCGTTCCGAAACTTCTCGTTCGAGCAATCCTGCAGTTTCTAAACGATAGATATTTCCTGGCAACTGAAAGTTACCGAACACCACATAGTCAAACAGATTGTTACGATCAGCTGGTAAATCATGAGGCAATCCTCGAGAATGGGGACCAACCCATGCCCCTCTCAAATATTGGGATGCCCTTCGCTCCCATAATTCATCAATCATCTCCGACAAAATATGCTTTACTTCTCCATCATCAACAATCTCCCAAACACAGGTGAATGCTTGAACCCAGTGCCAAAACCACGGAAGGGCACCATATTCCCGCATTCCTTGCGTTTTCACACTAAGCAGCATCTTGCTTAGATTGTTCTTGCCCTCATTATATAGTTCTTCATCATCAAAATGATAACCGTACCCAATTTGCAATGCTACATATTTGGATTCATGGTGGTTCATTAACTCAGCTGTTCGACGGAAAAACCCACTCTGGTATATATGGAGAAAAGTTAGATTAAGTTCGGCTCTCAACTCTAGATTCATATATTCCTGAAATCTTTTATAGAAATGTAACAAAACGGTTCCCATTAATTCCGCAGGTAGTGTATTTGGCTTCGCGTTTCTTGGATCGGGTTCAAGTCCAAGTGGAAAATGTCCGTACATCGGATTAGTCGTTTCCCTCACCTGTAAACGAATGGATTCAAGGAGTACAGAATTTGCGCGTTCAACTAGCCAATTTGGCACATCTACTACACTCGTCCATGATGCGACAAGGACATGTTCTGCATAATACACATTGTCCCTTATATCGCCATGAAACCATAAACCGCTCTCACGTAATGGTAATTCTAATGCCTTTTGAACGGCTAATAATAGCACCTGTTTTTGCCTTAAGTGGTAATTCATCCAATTTTTTCCTCCTAAACGTCTCCATTCTTAGAACAATTCTATTGATTTTGCTGTTATTGCGCAATCTATTTATTGAAAGTTTCCCATTAGTCACCCGATTGACAAACGAAATAGTGAAACCTTACAATAAACGGTGAAACGTGCGATTACTTATATTATACGATAGGTAGGCGGTGATCTTATGCAGGATCGTTTTGAACATGCGTTGGATAAATTAAAGATGACGGGCGTTCGAATGACCCCGCAGAGGCATGCCATTTTATCTTATTTGTTAGATACTTGTACGCATCCAACAGCAGATGAAATTTATCGTTCACTAGAGAATCGATTCCCAAGCATGAGCGTGGCAACGGTATATAATAACTTGAAAGTATTTATTGAAGCGGGCTTGGTACGTGAGCTTACGTTTGGTGATGTATCTAGCCGATTTGACGCTGATATGTCTGATCATTACCATGCACAGTGCGAACGCTGTGGAACGATCGTTGATTTTGATCACCCTCCGCTAATTCAGATCGAGCAAACAGCCGCAGAGCAGACTTCCTTCTATATAACAGGTCATCGGCTTGAAGTATACGGGATTTGCCGATCATGTGTGGATACGCGAAATCATTAATTCCTTATACAGAGGGAAGTGAGCCATGAATATCCGCAGAGTGGCGTTCATTTCAGCCATTATCTTGTTGATATTGTCCGGTCTAGGTGGTTTTGGATACGCTTACTATTATCATTATTGGCCTAATAAGCAGATGGTTGAAGACCCATTTCATGGAACCGCTAAGCCGATTTTCTATCGGGGTGAACAATTAGAGGGAACTGCAGAGGGTAGCGCAGAAAGCTTAAAACTTCCATTTTCATTAGTCAAAGCTAATATAGATTCGGCACTTCTCTATGAAGATTCGTCCCAATCACTCATCATAACAACGCAAGAAAAAGTGTTACGGCTTCGCACTGATCAATTAACCGCAACCGTTAATGACAAGCCATTTCAACTGAAATTTCCTCTTTCGAAAACCACAGATATTTTGTATGTCCCTATCGAACCATTACGCGAGTTATATGGAATAAGCCTTATCGAGGTCGATAAGACCGGTGCAGTCTTCATTAGAAAGCAAGGTGAAGCGGAGCAGTGGGCAGGGCTGATTCCAGCGTTACAACGCAAAGCCAAGCCAATTCCTATTCGTCAATCAGACAGTATTCGGGCCCCAATCGTCTCGTATATAGAGCCCACTGAGCAAGTACTCGTATGGTCGGAAGAGAACAATTGGTACCGGATTCAAAAAAACACAGGTCACATTGGCTACATTCAGAAAAAGAATCTCCAACTCGAACGAATAGAGGTAATACCTGTTCCAACACCAAAACCCTCTTTTGTCCCATGGAAACCGACTGGCGGAAAAATCAACTTAACTTGGCAACAAGTAGGCGAACGGAAAGTCGATACGAGCAAAATTAATCCGATGCCAGGGCTAAACGTTATAAGTCCACAATGGTTTCATTTAGAAGATGGCGATGGAAATTTAAAGAACTTGGGCGACGCTGCTTTTGCTAAATGGGCAAATAGTCAGAACCTTCAGGTATGGGCGCTGTTTAGCAATGGTTTTGAACCGAAGCGAACGACAGAGGCTCTATCAACTTACGACAAGCGATTAAAGATGATAAAGCAACTTGTTGCATATGCAGAGCTTTACAAAATTCAAGGAATCAATATCGATTTCGAGAACGTGTATCTGAAGGATAAAGCCAATATGGTGCAATTCGTGCGCGAGGCGACCCCGCTTTTGCATGAGCAAGGTCTCGTGGTTTCGATTGATGTCGCTGTTAAGGATGGCTCTGAAACGTATTCCTTGTTTATGGATAGACGCGCGATTAGCCCTTTCGTCGATTATATGATGGTGATGACCTACGACGAACATTGGGCCGCAAGCCAAAAAGCCGGTTCCGTGGCTTCACTGCCCTGGGTGGAGAAGGGAATCACACAGATTATAAAGGAGGATGCTGTACCTGCATCCAAGATTTTGCTGGGAATTCCATTTTACACCCGGATTTGGACCGAACAGTTTAAGGATGGAAAACCAACGGTCACATCCAAGGCGGTTTCTATGGAAGCCGTACAGAAGATCATCAACGATAAGAAGTTGACCCCTCTATTTTTACCCGAATCAGGCCAGAATTATGTGGAATACAGTGAGGATGGTAAATTAATTAAGATATGGATCGAAGACGCAACTTCTATCAAGAGTCGTGTAGAGTTAGCAAAAAAATTAGATCTAGCTGGAGTTGCATCGTGGAGTCGAGGATTTGAGACACAGGATATTTGGACGCTCATTCAGAGCACGTTAGAGCGGAAGCCATAATGTTATTTTATACTTTAAAAATAAAAGCCCGGCCATCGCTGTTCGATGATCGGGCTTTGTCATTAAAATACACTTTATACGGACTCTTCTTTTGGCGCATGTACTGGATCGAACGACAGTATTGTTCTGCAAAACATACATCGATCCGTTTTTCCTAGCATCTTCGTGATCTTGCCGCACTCGGGGCATTCCAATGGGACCGCGCTTGTCGATAACATACCGGCCCAAAAATAAACCGCCATACTTGCCAGCACACTGAGTAATCCAATGATTAAGAAAATTGCAGCGAAGATCTGCCCTATTTTACCCCAATCGAATACAATACCTACTAATCCGAAGATCATAAGTAGCATGCCGCCCATCGTAAGCAACAATCCCCACAGACGGAACTCATTCACTTTAGCCGTTTTGAATAACATAGTATTCCTCCTTCGCGTAAATTCAATTTTATCTAGCAGGAAATCCAACAGGTCATGTAGAAACTGAAAGAAGATCTAACCCTATCGGCCATACTATTGGAGGCTGCCATGAAAAATGTAAAGAATCAATTTAAATCCTGGTTGGAGCAACGGACGGACACCTTTGCGGTTGTCGCTTATCATAATGAAACGCCGTTTCGTCTTTTAACCGATCGTTTCGATCTGTTGTTGCTCGTAGTAACGTTTGCTGAGAACGAACCCCAGCATCTCTTTCATTATATAAAAGACGACCTTCGTGTACAAGAAGTCCGAATGAGTAAGCAAACACTAGAGCAAACGATTAGTCGCGGAGATAGTCATAAACTTATGCAGTGGTTGATAGAAGGAGAGATATGGCTAGACCCAGAATCATATCTGTCAGGAATAAAACGTCAACTGAATACATTTTCTCAATCACTTCGCGCCAGAAAACTAATGAAGGAATTTTCACGATTTTTAACTTGTTTTTTGCAAAGTAAAGAATACGTAAAAGAAGATCATTTACTTGATGCTTACAATATGATTTTGGAGGCGCTTCATCATTGGGCACGAATTGTCATTATCGAAACGGGTTTACATCCGGAAGTGATGGTATGGAAGCAAGTCCGCATGGTGAATCCGGGCATATATAAATTGTATGAAGAATTGACACAAAGTTCAGAAACACTTCGTCAACGAATCGAGCTCGTGCAACTCGCATGTGATTTCACGGTCATGTCGAAGGTAGAACAATGTTCGTCCTTGCTGCTACAAACGATTTCTT